>NZ_JBHYCW010000003.1:84798-174365 GCF_051861365.1 Sediminibacterium sp.
AAGCAAGTGATTAAAAGGATGCTTTTATGAATGGTATACATATGATTGATTTAAAGGGTTATCTGGGATTTTGTTGAATTTGGCTTTGCTCGATTTCTTCTGCCGGTATGGGCAGGGTATACAGGGGACTATTGGGTGGCAACGTGATCGTATTGCCATTTAAGACTCTAATCAAGCTAATAGATGCACCTTCACTATTGAATCTTTTGAGATCCAACCAACGATGTCCACGCCATACCAATTCTTTTCTTCTTTCCGTCAGCACTTTGTTCAAAGCATCATTTGCATTGATGGCAGTCAATGGCTGAAAAGTGCCTATGCGGAATCGTTTGGCTAATAAAGTATTAAGATCTGTCATGGCTGCTTGGGTATTACCTGCCCTAGCATAGGCTTCTGCTCTTATTAAGTAGATTTCATCCGTTGCCAATCCGGTAAAGACAAAAACAGTTCCACTATATCCTCTTTTGAATCCGATATCATTTCCGGAAATGCTTCTAAAGAAAATATTCCTGCGAAGGTCATTGGTTGCATAGGAGCGGTAAAGTGTTGTATCTGCCCATGCTACAGCAGAAATAGTTTGTAACAAACTATAATTGTTGGCCTGGCAATAGTAGATGGTTTCATCGTTTGATCTTGGAAATGGGGTGACAGCAGTTGCACTGATGGTATTGTAATCTATCAATGACCGGTACAACTGTAGACTGCTGTCTGCAAAAAGTAATGCGCGATCGTATTGTTTGGTGTACAAACAAACCCTTGCCAATAAACCATAAGCAGCAGCTTTAGAAGGTCGATTTTTTTCTGTAATGGGTTGCTGAAGAGATAATAATCTGACTGCTGTTGCTAGATCCGTTTCTACTTGATCAAATCCTTGTTTCAGTGAGGACCTTGTAAAAATCTTATTAATGTCGGTACTTGTTCTGAGCGGAATACCCAATTGTGTTGTTGCAGTCTGTGGATGATAGGCCGGTGCAAAATGTTGTAAAAGACTTGTAAATGCATAGGCTCGCAAAAACAAGGCGGATCCTTTTATATCATTCAAAAGTGGTTGCTCTGATTGGAGCGGTTTGATCTTCTCACATTGTTCCAAAACGATATTTGCATACAATACCTGTTGGTAAGGAACAGACCAATCACTGTTTTGTCGAATTGAAGCATACAAATCTTTCTCCCAACTATAGGCATTTCTTTCCAATAGGTTTGCAGCCAACCAGTTGGTAGAGGAGAGATAATAGTTATCAGCAGAGAGTTCACCCAAGCCCGGTGAAAAGGTAAAAATATTGGTATTGTCAAGTAACCATCTCAGCTCTTCCAAGGAAGTGGGTATGATGATACCACTATTGGGTTTCTTTTCTAAAAATTCTTTTTTTGAACAAGCGAAAGTCATCCATGCGATGGTAGAAATATATAGGATGGTAATGATGTTTTTTATTTTCATGATCTTTTTTTTGAGGGTTAAAAATCAACATTGATACCTAAGGCATAAGACCTTGGTGTAGGATTTCCGGTAACGTGGTTGGGATCGATGCCCTGTTGATTGGCTCTCCAAATGATGCCTATATTGTTGATATAGCCATACAGTTGTGCTCTTTTAATGATTTTGTTTTGCCATTTATGAACAGGTAAATCATAAGAGAGTCGCGTATCTCTTAATCGAATATGGTTTCCATTTTCAACCAAAACTTCTGCGTATTGGTAGAACTCATCTCTTGCCGGAACTGCCGGATACACCCTGGAAGGAACCTGTGTATTTTTTTCGTCTCCCGGCTTTTGCCATCTCATCATGTAATCACCATGTACGAGGTTGCCATATTGTATCATGCTGCTGTAATGTGTGTTATAAGCAACAGAGGATCTTCTAAAGTAAAATCCCCATTCATACACGATATTGAATGAGAAAGCAAATCTGCCCCATGATAAATCGTTTCGGATACTTCCGAAAGAAGTGGGTCTACCTGAACCAAAATATTTTAAATCGGCAAAAGAAGCCGGTGTCACCAATGCAGAATAATTATTGGAGGGCTGTCCTTGTATGATTCCCAATGGATCCCCGTTGTTACTGCTCAATCCTGCCCATGGGTATGCAAAAACAGCCGACCAAGGTTTACCCTGCAAAGGGTTTAAAGGCATTGAGCTGAGATAGGATTTAGCCTGTTGCGGGGTTACTAAATATTTGGTTACAATATCCTGAGAATGACTGTAGAGTAAATGAATGTCCCAACGCCATTTTTTTCGCATAGCTTGGATATGCAGATTCAGGTCCCATCCTTTGGTTTCCAGATTGGCGATATTTTGTCTGAATTGTGCTACACCTGTTTGAGTAGGAACAGGACTGTTACCAATCAAATCCTTACCAGATTTTATATAGTATTCAATGGATCCGGAAATGCGTTGATTCCATAATGCAAAATCTACTGCTGTATTCCACATGCCAATTCTTTCCCAAGACAAATTGGGGTTCGGAGGGTTAATGATAAAAGATGCAGGTTGGGCAAACACACTACCCAATCCAATACCTGCTGTGGTGAAAGCTGTTGTTGATTTATCCAGATTGCCATTAAAACCATAGGTTGTTCTTAATTTCAATTGATTCACCCACTTTAACTTTTGTATGAATGACTCTTTATGCAAATTCCATCCCAGCCCCATTGACCATAGTGGTACCCCTCTTTGATTGGCATTAACTCCGAAAATATTGGACTCATCTTTTCGAATGCTAAGATTCACCAGATAGCGTTGGTTCAGTACATATCCTGCATTCAAAAAGTAGGATACAAAGCGATCGGTTAATTTTCTTTGTGTATTACCCGTTGCAATACTTCCCGGGTTTCCGATGGGTAAAGTGGGTAATTGTGAAACGGAGTTCACAGGTATATCTGTTTGATTTTCTTCATTGTAACCGTACCGCCTGAAACTTGTATTACTGTTATGATAATCTCTTACTTCCGCACCAGCCACTGCAGTTATGCTGTGTTTTTCAGCAATGGTTGTTGTATAATTCATTTGTAATCGCAGATTATGCGAATAATACTGCGTGATGGATCTATCCATGATCCCACCAATGGGTATTTGTCTGGTAGGTACACCGGTTATATAATTGGGAACCGTAAAACGGTTGATAAGATCTCTGGTAAAATAGGACTGTCGGGATCTGTGTTGATGCCCATGTTGATTTCCTTGTTGCCACTGATAACTTAAACTAAGTCCCCAACCTTTTTTGAAAGTATAGTTGAAAGTTTGTAATAAACGCAGGTCTGTAAGCATGGATCGATTGCTAACATGATCTCTATCATCTAAGGGACGATAGGTCCAATCCAATAATTGTCGCTGCGCAATGGTATCCAGCCATTGACTTCTATAATCACGATACACAGGTAGACCTGTACCTTGTGGGTCTACCAGATCGGTGTAAATCGGATAGCTGGTAAGGGTGATATCATTGTACGTGATTGTTCTGGTATTGGTGAGTGTTAAATCTGTTGTAGATTCTAATTTCGAAGGGAGTATTTGCCAGTGTTGGCGTGTGCGGAGTGTGAATCGTTCATTTTGGTTGCCGATCAAATCTCCTTGGTTCTTATCATAACCGATTGCCCAATGGTATTGACCCAAGTTATGACGACCATCCATTGAAAGTGTGTATTGTTGGTTCATGGATGGTCGATAAAAATGATCATTCAAGTCTTTTCGATAATCTTGCTGGATCAGGTTGTTGACAAGCTGTAAAGAATCTGCTGCTGTAATAATTCCTGCTCTTCTTTGAGCCAGCATGGTAATCAACGGCGAGAGGGAAAGATGAGGTGTATTGATACGTCCATTATAATGGCCACGGTCAAAAAGAAAAGTTTCTAAACCCATGTATTCACGTGCATCGGTTACTGGTTGATACCGGAGATTGGGTCGTTCATGGAAAGTGCTGTTCATGTTGAAACGAAATACCGGTTTTGCGGATTGGGTTCCTTTTTTGGTGGTGATAACGATCACTCCGTTTCCGGCACGTACTCCCCATATAGATGCAGCTGAAGCATCTCGCAGTATGGTGATATCTTCTATGTCGTTGGGGTTGATGGTAGATATATCTGCATCATAGGGAAAATTATCTAAGATGATCAGCGGCTCAGTAGAGGCAAATAGTGTACTTCTTCCTCTGATCATGATGGGAGATTCATTGACGCTGGGATTTCTATTGCGATTGAAAAGGAGGGAGCCAGCAATACCATCCAGACGATCCAAAATGTTACTACCAACTCTCCTTTCTAGCAATTGATTGTCAATTTTGACAAAAGAACCGGTGGCTCTTTCTTTCGGTGTGGTTTGGTAGCCGGTATTGACAATGACTTCTTCCAAGTTTTGTACCATGGGCTCCATGAATAATCGTAGAGGAAAAGTGGTGTTTTCATCTAATGTGATTTGTAACAGTTGATAACCCATATGAGTAGCGATCAGGGTATCTGATCCGGTGAAATTGCCGAGACTAAAAAATCCATTTTCATCTGAGCGTGTTTTTTTTCCTGTTTTTTTCAAGGTCAGACTCACCAGATATATGGGAGTACCATTGGTTGTTTGATAGATTGTACCGGTTAATATTCTATTGGATGGTTGATGAATTTGTGTCCAGCCAAGTAATGGGCATAGCAATGCCAGTAAGCAAAATTTTCGCATTTTTTACAGTTAATTAGTGAGCAATAAAGTGAGGATAAGGATGAGCAGACGCTCTAATGGCTACACCGGATTTTTTGGTTTTTTGGCATACTGGGTTTTGAGTAAACACCAGGCAGTACCAAGTGGATGAACGAGGATAACGTGGTTTTTCATTTTAAAACCTTGGCGACGCGTAATGATTTTCAGATGTGGACGGTAGGTAGGTAAACCTTCTTTCTCCCTAAATATTTTTCGTTTGAGTAAATGACAAAGAATAGCATCCAGTGTTTCTTTTGAAACACCGGAACGAATCACCCATAACATTGTATCCAAGCGGCATGGTTTCATGCGTATAGCTTTTATGATCAATAATGTTGGGGAGTCTTTGTGTAAGAGAGGTCTGAAAAAAGGACGTGGAACTCAACTTACCGCTATAGAGGTCCTAGGAGACCCATGCACGAATAAGAGAGCCCACGCCGTAACGTGGGCATTCCACTTATTGTCTCATGCATGTTGAAATTTCCTAGGTTTCTATAGCGAGACTCAAAGCGAATGCTTCAATAGCTTATATGAAGAATCGCAATTTAAAAATTCTGAGTAAATATACTGAAATTATCATATAAAGGGACATATCCCTTTGATTTTTTTGCACATTTTGTCTCACTTGCCAACTGTGGCAGAAACAAATAAAATAGATCGCTTCGTTATTCAAAGAGTGAAAGATTTTCGTGTAGAAAACGGAATGACTCAAATGGCTTTGTCGCAGAAGTTAAATATGAGCGATAGTTTTATTGGTCATGTCGAAAGCCCCAAACGCAGAGATAAATATAATCTCACACACTTGAATGCGTTGGCTAAAATATTCAAATGTTCTCCCCGAGATTTTCTGCCGGAAAAACCTTTGTAGTCATAGCCTGATCTAACAGCCTCTTAAAGGAAATAATAAGATATGTTCTTATTCCTTCTTCTTCAGTACAAGACAATCAGCACTGCTGCGCTTTTCCTCCGTTATAAGTGCGTTACAAGTCCGTTATAGGTCCGATATTCATTCGATATTCATTTGACTATCGTCCACTGCTCATTCGAGAGCTCTTCTAGACTACGGAGGGGTATCTGTACATAAGGTAAAGGGTATTGTATATAGGTTTGATAGTATCGGTCTTTTACAGGGATGCTTAGTTGCACAGATAAGTTTATAAGTCTCGATAATAGAAACGATCGTGATAAATTTTTAAAGCTAGACTGTATTAAATCAAAAGCTACATGTAGTTGGCTACTGTCTTTGATATAAGGCTGTGTAGTATTGAAAAGTTTAAAATAAATAAATGTTTCGGTAATTTTTACCAATATAGTATTTGCAGCATCAGCATTTAAATCTTTTTGACTGACAATTTTTTTAAAAGTTCTTCTTTCCCAAGATTTAAACAAACTGGAGGAGCGTTCTAAGCTCTTAAGTTTACTAAATAAATATATTGAATCTAAAATGGCAAACTGATGAATAAAATCATGTGCAATTTTTCTATACTCATCAGTCATTTTTTTTGAATGGTTGTATGAAATCAGAAAGGATAGTCTTTTCTTCTTAAGATGTTCAATTTGAGTAGCTCTGGATTTTAATTCACGTAAGCTTATGACATTTAGTAATCTAGTAGAAGGACAAAAGATATCCGTTTCATGAATCATCTCATTTAAAAAGTTCAAGTCATTTGTTCTTTTATTGTCTAGTTTATTGTTAAAGTGTAAAACGCCTTGATTATCTTGGCTTATTTCAACTCGTTCACCTGGATATAGAATATATGGGCAATTGGTAGCATCTTCCTGTTGTATTATCGTGAGTGGAGTAGCTGAATAAATTTTATTTTCTCCTTTCAGTAATTTTAGATTGTTTCTCTCTCCTTCTTTATTTGTGAATTCAAAGTTCAACTTATATTTACTGCCATCATTTATTAGTACTGAAGAATCTTTTATTTCTATGTATACCATTTTATCATTACTATACTGAAAGCCAGATACAATATTGAAAGGTATAGCTAGTAGTAAAATGAGGATGATGCGTACCATAATTCTTTTTTGATATGTCAGTAATACCGGTCGCTGCATTTATATAATTTATATTCTTTTGCTAGGAGTGTTTAAAATCAGGAGTTGATATAAAAAGTAAAATCAATAATTGACTGTGTATAATATACGCGATAATTATTGGACAATCAGCTTTCCTTTTTTCATCTGCATAAGCTGTTTTTGATACATTTCTGTTGCATCACTTTCTTCTAAAACTTTTGATGCAGCAATCGCTAAAGTCTGATATCGAATAGCTTCCTTTTGATCTTTAAGCTTATAATGTACTTTAGCCAGATTATTCAATGAATGTGGATATATGTTTTTGAAGTAAGTGGTATCAAGTAAACAAATATCTAAAGCATTTTTTGCCCATTTTTTTGCAGCTAAAAGATGATCTATATTGTTATCATTATCTATGATATAATCTGTTATTGAATTGTACAGCCTAACAAATTGTACACTTTGAGTATGTTTATAATCTAGCTTTGCCTCTTGTATCTCTTCAGGAGTTGCATCTTTATAGTCTTCGCTATTTATAAGTTCTAACAAAACAATACTATCTAGGGCAGCCATTTTTTTGAGCGTGTATTTAGAGAGTTGGTTTTTTATAAAGGAATCTGCTTCTTTATAAAACTTAGTTTTATTGTTAAGGCCAGAGAAGTACTTGAGCTTGACTGTTGATATATTGTCAAAAATATTTTTTTTATCAGTATACTTTAATACCAGATTTAAGAGGCTATCACTTTTAAATTCAATGGCTTTGCCTAAAGTCTTTTTTCTTGCATTTTCAATATAATATTCAATCGGGTAAGCATTTTTTAGCGATTGTAATTTTTGCTTATTATCTATAAGAGTTTCAAGTCCGATCCCTACTTGTAAACTCTTATTGATCCGATTTCCATTGTCTATCAGAAGTTGAAGGGTCTCAGTTCTAATTCGTTCTTCTCGTGGTAGTAGTTGAATATAATGGTCAAGCAAATCTGAGTTATCTAATTTCAGTTTCGTTCTTCGACTTAAGTAATCTTTTAAAAATAAAAGATCGTGACTCTTTTGCTTAAATAGACTGTCTAACTCAAGAACTGTAATACTTTCTTTTGATTCTATTATGGCATTTGCAATTTGCTGACTAAAATCATAGGATGACATGTATCCAACCGTTCTGTAAACTAAAACTCCTTGATTATTCAGAAAAAGGTATGTTGGATACGAAGTAACATTATATTTCTTCGCTAATGAAATTCCTTGTCCTTCCTCAGCATTTACTTTCAAAGAAATACAGTTTGAATTGACTTGCTTTATAATGCTACTATCTGTAAATACCTCACGATCCATTCGTTTGCATGGACCACACCATGTAGTATAAAAATCAATTAAGATCAATGGCTTATCTGATTTTTGAATAATATTATCCAGTTCAAATTTTTCAATAAAATCAATTCTTTGGGCATGAACTTGATTGATGAATAGGAGTAAATAGATAATGTATTTCATTATTGACGCTTATTTTAGCAATATCCTTTTTTTTGAAGGCTATTATATATCATAAGACAAAAGGGAAGAAGTTTTACATAAAATTGATTCTAGCATTTTAATTCTTCTCTTTGTTAGTATGTATTCTTTTATGTCTTGCACCAATTGTTTAAATATACGAACCCTTTATTCATATAACATTTTTTTTAACTGTTAAAATTTTGAAATTTTCTTCTCTATGATATCTCACATTTTTCTTCTTCGCAGGGTGTCCAAATAAAAAGGAAGTTCGTCGCATCGTCTCTCGATCTCGCCTTGGGCGAGAGAGGGGACATTGCGGTGTTACACAGATAGGGTGATTGTGTTTAATAGTAGATTTAAACATACTGAAACAAAAGTGATCGTGTAAAATAAAACCATAGGTTGTCTCGGTTCGGTCACCGCAACGTCCCCAATCTTTTGCCTTTGGCAATAGAGGGAGATGATGCAGAGAAAAAAATTGCCTACATTAGATATCCTTTAATTGCTCGTATGAGAAAAACCCTACTGCTGCTTTTATTAGCTGTCCTTGCACTGCTATCCATGAAAAAAGATCCGTTGGTTACGGATATCGCTGATCAATTGTATATCAATGGACATATCTGGACTACTGACCCTTCCCTTCCTTTTGTAGAAGCATTAGCAGTAAAAGGAGATAGAATTCTGGCAGTAGGTTCCAATGCTGATTTGAATCAGTTTAAAAATGCTTCCACCAAAGTAATTGATCTGAAAGGAAAAATGATGATGCCCGGATTCAATGACGGACATGTTCATTTTTTATCCGGCTCCTTAGGTTTAACAGTCGTAGATCTTGTAGACGCTAAAACCATGCAAGAAGCAATTCAGATGATTGCTGACTATGCGAAAAAACATCCTGAACTACCTTGGATCACCGGTGGCGGCTGGCAATACAGTTTATTCCCCGGAGGATTACCCAATAAACAAATGTTAGATGCCGTCATTCCAGACAGACCTGTTTATTTAAAAGCCTATGATGGTCATAGCGGCTGGGCCAATAGTAAAGCATTATCTATTGCAGGAATTACGAAAGAAACAACATTCAAAGGTTTTGGTGAATTGGTGAAAGATAAAAATGGAGAGCCTACCGGTGCTTTCAAGGAAAGTGCAACAGGCTTGGTAACTCGATTTGTACCGGGGCCTGATAAAGCAGCCAAGTTCAATGCATTACTAACAGGATTAAAGTATGCTGCTGCTCTGGGAATTACCAGTATTCAGAATGCAAGTGGTTCCAGAGAAGAATATGAATTGTATGATTCATTACTGAGAACTGATCAACTCACTCTACGAACTTCTATTGCATTCAGTGCCGGAAGAAGTCCCAACGAAAAAGATATCATCGGCTGGAAATCGATTAGGTCACAAAACAAAAATCCAAAATGGTTGAAAACAACAGCTATTAAATTTTTATTGGATGGCGTGATCGAATCACATACAGCAGTAATGATTGATCCCTATAGCGACTTATTACAATTGGATAGTATTTACAGAGGTCAATATGCCATACCAATTGATCAATATGAAAAATGGGTGAATCGATTGGATCAAGAAGGATTTCAAATCTATACACATGCTATTGGCGATGCTTCTGTACGATCTGTATTGAATGCTTATGAAAAAGCCATGGCTACCAACGGACAACAAAATAAAAGACACAGAATTGAACATATTGAAATGACCACCACAGTGGATATTGAAAGATTTCATCAACTCGGTGTATTGCCTTCTATGCAACCCATTCATGCATATCCCGGAACCATTGATGTGTGGAGTAAAGCAGTAGGAGAACAAAGATTACCCTTGTCATTTCCTTGGGCATCATTTCTGCAAAACAAAACCAAATTGGTATTTGGTAGCGATTGGCCTGCTTGTATCAGTTTAAACCCCATTCGAGGTATCCATAATGCAGTGAACCGAATGACAACAGATGGTAAGCCTGTTGGTGGCTGGATTCCTGCACAAAAAATCAATTTGCAAGATGCCTTGTATGCCTATACCGCAGGTGCTGCTTATGGTTCTTTTGATGAACAAGAAAAAGGGCAACTTAAAAAAGGGTACCTGGCGGACTTTATTGTACTCTCACAAGATCTTTTTAAGATCAAACCGGAAGATATTTATAAAACAAAAGTGGAGTTGACAGTTGTAGGCGGTAAGAAAGTTCATCCAACTGGTCTTTATGAATAAAAGCAGCAATAACACTATAGAAAACGATAGCATATTTTTTAGAAATGCATTTTAATATAGTAAGATTATAAACGAATCGCTTATTTGAAAACCAACCATATGAAAAATAAATATTTCGGTATTTGCAGAATAGTTTTCTGCCTTGTACTCTTAAGTACATATGGTACTTTGTTTGCGCAAGGTACTATGTTACTTCGTCAACCCAATGCCAGTAAAGATCATATCGTCTTTGTACATGCAGATGATATTTGGGTCACTACTATGAATGGTGGAGATGCCCGTAGATTAACATCCGCTATGGGAACAGAACTCAATCCTAAAATCAGTCCTGATGGTAAATGGGTAGCTTTTACCGGTCAGTATGATGGTAATACGGATGTATATATTGTTTCGATTGATGGTGGCGAACCAAAAAGAATGACATGGCATCCCGGTGCTGATATTGTTCATGGCTGGTTGCCTGATGGAACGGGTGTTTACTTTACTTCCGGCAGAGAAGGATATCCCACTGTGAATACCAAGTTCTTTACAGTCAGTGTCAAAGGAGGAACGCCAACTGCCATGCCTTTACCTTTTGGTTTCTCCGGTACTTTATCTCCTGACGGACAAACCATGGCATACCTGCCTTATAGTTTGTGGGATCCTGAATGGAGAAACTATCGTGGTGGTCAGGCACAGCCCATCTGGTTATTCAATATGAAAACCTTTGAAACAGTAAAAACGAAACAAGGAGATAGAGAAAGACATAGTAGTCCGACCTGGAACAATGGTATTTTATATTTCTTATCTGAACAGGATTATATCAATAATGTGTGGTCGTATGATCCGAAAACAAAAGCACAAAAACAGATCACGTTTCATAAAGATTTTGATATCAAAAATGTTTCTGCTGCCAATAATAAATTGATCTATGAGCAAGGAGGTTATTTACATAGCTATGATATTACAACACAAAAAACACAAAAGCTGGAGATTCATGTGAAAGCTGATCTGAATTGGGGTCGCCCTCGTTGGAATAATCTTAGTGGGGGTAGTCTGATTAATGCGAGTTTATCTCCTACGGGGAAAAGAGCACTGTTTGAGAGTAGAGGGGAAATATTTACCGTACCCAAAGAAAATGGAGATTGGAGAAATATCACCAACTCTACAGGTGCTGCTGACAGATCACCTATTTGGTCGCCTGATGGACAAAAACTTGCTTGGTTTTCAGATGCCAGTGGTGAATATCAGTTAATGGTAAGAGATCAGTTTGGATTACAAGAGGCACAAGCATTTCCGATTCCGAATAAGAAATTTTATTTCACACCTGCCTGGTCGCCTGATAGTAAATACATTGCATTTACAGATACCGATTATAATATCTGGTACATGGATGTGAAAACAGGTACCATTAAAAAGGTAGATACCGATCGTTATGCGCATCCTAACAGAACCATGAAGCCTGTTTGGTCACCGGATAGTAAATGGATTGCGTATGTTCAGTTGCAGAACAATCAGTTCAAAGCAGTAAAAGTATACAATCTTGAAACCGGTGTGAGTAGGCAATTAACGGATGGTTTATCTGATGCTATTGATCCGCAATGGGATGAAACTGGTAAGTACTTATACTTTTTAGCAAGTACTGATTTTGGATTGGCAACAGGTTGGTTGGATATGAGTAATTACAATTATCCGGTAACACGTACATTATACATTGCAGTACTGAGTAAAGATGCAGCATCTCCATTAGAACCCAAAAGTGATGATGAACCCGTGAAGAACCCTGCTGATACCGGTTCTAAACAAACAAAACCAACAGCCGCTTCCGGTGTTCAAGTGAAAATTGATTTTGATGGATTGGATCAGCGAATCATTGCTGCGAATATTCCATTGAGAAATTATACAGGCTTAGTAGCAGGACCTGATGGCACCGTGTTTTATATGGAAGCAATACCCAATCAGCCTGGTGTAGTATTGAATAGATTCAGTACGAAAGATCAAAAAACGATTGAGTTTGCTAGAGCTGTGAATAGTGCAGTTACCAGTGCTGATCGCAAAAATTTATTGTATCGTTCAGGTGCCGGATGGTACATCGTTGGTACGTCGGCAGCTCCTCGTCCGGGTGAAGGCAGATTGGCAACCGATGCCATGAAAGTATATGTGGATCCCGGTAAAGAAGCAGAACAGATCTATAAGGAAGGATGGCGTTTGCAAAGAGATTTTCTCTATGTGGATAATGTACATGGTGCACCATGGGATAAGATCTATGAGTGGTACAAGCCTTGGGTAAAACATGTAAAACACAGATCAGACCTTAACTATATCATTGATATTATTAGTGGAGAAGTAGCAGTTGGACATTCTTATGTGAGTGGTGGTGATTTCCCGGATGTGCCCACTATTCCGGGTGGATTATTGGGTGCAGACTATCAAGTAGATAATGGTTATTTCAAGATCAAAAAAATATATACCGGTGAAAATTGGAATCCTGAATTAAGATCGCCGTTGAGTGGTCCGGGTATCCATGTAAAAGCGGGAGACTATTTGCTGGAAGTGAATGGAGAAAAATTGGATGCATCCATGAACTTGTATCGTTTGTTTGAAGGCACTGCCAATAGACAAATTAAAATCAGGGTGAATAGTAAGCCTACTTTAGAAGGCTCTCAATTGATAACAGTTGTTCCCATTGCCAATGAAGCCGCACTGCGTTCTCGCGATTGGGTAGAAGGCAATCGTCGAAAAGTAGATGCATTATCCGGAGGCAAACTGGCTTATGTATATGTGCCGAATACAGGTGATCCCGGATATACTTCATTCAATCGTTATTATTTTTCTCAACAGGATAAACAAGGTGCCATCATTGATGAAAGAAATAATGGTGGAGGATCTGCTGCTGATTATATGATTGATGTGATGAGTAGAAAATTACAAGGATACTTCAATAACAGGGTAGAAGGGCATCGCGTTTCAACCACACCGATGGCTGGAATTTGGGGTCCTAAAGTGATGATCATTAATGAAAATGCAGGATCAGGTGGTGATCTGTTACCGTATATGTTTAGAAAGATGAAACTGGGTCCATTGGTAGGAACAAGAACATGGGGTGGACTGGTAGGTACTTGGGATACACCGCCGTTCATCGATGGTGGAAGAATGGTGGCACCCAGAGGAGGGTTCTTTGATACAGATGGTAAATGGGCTGTAGAAGCAGAAGGTGTGGCGCCTGATATTGAAGTGTTTCATGATCCAAAAGTGATCATCGAGGGACGAGATCCACAATTGGAAAGAGCTGTTCAAGAAGCTTTACGTTTAATGCCTACACAAGGAATTGAATTGAAGAAAGAACCTACTCCACCGATTCGATCCTTCCGTCCGAAGAATTAGTATTGTATCATTTTATTTTTATCGCCTGATCTTTTTGATCAGGCGATTTTTTTTAAATAGTAATCTGGGATTATCTGAATAGGTATTCTTTGGATAGCACTTACTATTTTATTTTTTATCCCTTACATTGTGGTTGTCTAAAATAAATGCCATGTTAAGAAGAAAATTTATTGCACAGACAGGATTAACAGCTGCTGCTATGACTGTACTTCCTTCCATCAACACCTATGCTGAAACAAAAGCAGAAAAAGTACGTCTAGCCATTATTGGAACAGGTCTTCGTGGACAAAATCATTTGGACTTGATCTTACGCAGAGCTGATACAGAGCTAGTAGCCATTTGTGATATCAATGATAAAATGCTGGAATCAGCTAAAGCCATGATTACGAAGAGTGGTAAAGCTATGCCACAGGTATTTACGGGAGACCCTTATGCATGGAAGAAAATGATTACAACCCATCAGCTTGACGGTATCATCATCGCTACTCCATGGGAATGGCATAAAGAAATGATTATCGGATCCATTCAAGCAGGTATCAAATATCTTGGCTCTGAAGTAATGATTGGCATTAGTTTGGAAGATCATTGGGAAGTGGTACGTGCTGCAGAATCTGCAAAAGCGCATGTGATGATGCTGGAAAATGTTTGTTATAGAAGAGATGTGATGGCGGTATTGAATATGGTTAGACAGAACTTGTTTGGAGAGTTGATTCATTTACAGGGAGGCTATCAACATGATCTTCGGGAAGTGAAATTCAATGATGGAATTCATCCTTATGGTCATGGTGTAGAGTTTGGTGAAAAAGGATTTTCTGAAGCTGCATGGCGTACGGCTCATTCTGTGAATCGAAACGGAGATTTATATCCAACACATGGTATTGGTCCGGTTGCTCACTATATCAATATCAATCGTGGGAATCGTTTTGTTTCATTGTCTTCATTTGCTTCCAAAGCAAGAGGCTTGCACAATCATATTGTAAAGAATGGAGGTGAAAACCATCCCAATGCCAAAGTGAAATTTAAGTTGGGAGATGTAGTTACCACAAATATTCTTTGTGCCAATGGCGAAACCATTTTATTGCAGCATGATACCAACTTACCAAGACCCTACTCTTTGGGTTTTAGGGTGCAAGGAACCGAAGGAATCTGGATGGATGTAAACAAGGGGATTTATCTGGAAGGTAAATCGGCCAAAGCACATCAATGGGATAATAGTAAAGAATGGTTAGATAAATATGATCATCCTTTATGGAAAAGATGGAGTAAGGAAACAGATGGTGCGGGACATGGCGGTATGGATTTTTTTGTGATCCACTCATTTATAGAATCCATTAAAAGAAAACAAGCAACGCCTATGGATGTATATGATGCAGCTAGTTGGAGTGCGATTACACCATTGAGTGAACAATCCATTGGTTTAGGTAATCAGACTGTTCCATTCCCTGATTTCACCGGCGGGCAATGGATGTATCGAAAGCCCATATTTGCATTGAATGATGAATATTGATACATGCTATGTCAAATCATATTCCTCCCATATCGGTATTGAAAGCGTATGACTTACATGATCTTTCAGTAGAAGTAAGTACAATTAGTAATGGGTTGATCAATCATACCTGGAAACTAAGTAACGGCAACAATACCTGGATTCTTCAAAGAATCAATACCACTGTTTTTCAACAACCTGAATGGATTCAAGAGAATATTGAGCAACTAGGTAGGTATATTCAATCCTTTAATCCCCAATACCTATTTGTAAAGCCGCTGAGCGCGTCGGATGGAACTACTTTAGTACAACAAGATGGAAATTTTTATCGATTGTTTGTCTATATCCCAAATTCACAAACGATCACAGTAGTAGAGAATGTTCAACAAGCAAAAGAAGCGGCTTTTCAGTTTGGGAACTTCACCAGACAATTTGCCAATTTTGATTGTTCCCGGCTACATACAACGATCAAAAATTTTCACGATCTTTCGTTTCGATATGAACAATTTCAGCAAGCACTTCGTAATGGCTTACAAGAACGTATCCTAGAGGCTGAAAAATGGATAGCTTTATTGGCATCCTGCTCTTTTATTGAACAAACTTATCGATCTATACTGATTGATCCGGAATTCAAAGTGAGGGTGACGCACCATGATACCAAGATCAGTAATATTTTATTCGATCAAAATCATCATGGACTATGTGTAATCGATCTGGATACGGTGATGCCGGGTTATTTCTTCAGTGATCTGGGTGATATGTTCCGAACATATTTATCTCCGGTGAACGAGGAAGAAAAAAACCTGAGTTTAATTCAGGTACGAACCGATATGTATAAAGCCATTGTAGATGGATATGCGCAAGGTATGGGAGATATTCTCACAGAAAAAGAACGACAATCTTTTTTTGATGCAGGTGCTATCATGATTTACATGCAGGCACTTCGTTTCATGACTGATTTTTTGAATGGGGATCAGTATTACCAAATCCGGTACCCGACACATAATTATGAACGTACAAAAAATCAGATTACTTTATTACAGCATTATTTGAATAAGAGAGAAGCGCTTGAGTAGAGAAACAGAATTCTATAAAGGGATACAAACAGCGGCTTTGATCATACCCGCTTCAGGGTTGTCTACTAGAATACGCGCTTTTTGTCCATAGATACTATAAATACGTTTTCTGATCTCACTCAAATGTTCATTTTCCTGTTCTAAGTAATTCGAGAAGTTGCCTGAGCTAATGACACCAAAGCAATGTAAGTCCTCCTTGTATTCAGAATAAATATGAATACTACCTGTCTTAATTTGATCGTCAAAACCATGTCGAATTGCTTTTTCTACAAGATACTGCATCACCATTGCAGGAACAGGCTGGTCTAAAGTATCTTCTTCAATATCATATTGAACAAATAGCTGGTCTGCAAAACGAATCTGTTCTAGGGCAATATAATCTTTGATGATTGATAACTCTTTTTCAAAAAGCGTTTTTTCAGCCTTGTCAACCTGAATACTGTTGCGCAAAATATTACTCAACATGGTAATGGCTTTCCGGGCTCTTACAGGATCATCTGTAACGAGTGATCGAATACCATTCAAACTATTGAATAAGAACTCCGGATTGATATGCGATTTTAAAGTAGTGATTTCTAATTCACTCAATAGGTTCTCCAGTTTGGCTTGTTCTATATTTTGTTCTCTGGTTTTTTGTACAAAATGATAAACGAAGTATAGTAGATTCCAGATTAGTACAAAATGGAAATAGGAAAATGCAAATCGGATCGCGATATCCAGAAAAGAGAAACTGGCGAGATCAAAAGATTGAATATCCATCCACGATTCTGTAGCAACAATACTAACACCAATAAAAAATGAAAATATCAAAGAGAGTATACTCAAAGAAAATATCTGCTTCTGCAGACTAAGTTTTAGGATCCCCAATCGCTGAATGACCATGCGCATAATATGGGTTAGCCAAAATCCAATAAAAACATGGGTGAGTAATTGCTCAAAAAAATGAGGCTGTGGAGCAGCACGTATGGATAAATAAAAGAAAATATAGATCAAGCAGTAGAGAGACCATCCCGCTGTTTGAAAGATCCAATATGTTCTTTGGTGTTTATTCATACGGGACTAAGATATTAAATATGTACATATCCCTTCAGGCAATGTATATGTTCGGTCCAACACCGATAAAATCAGGTAAATAGGCTATTTATAGATTATTCTGTTCATGTTCCGTAATAATCTATAAATTTCACGTTCATAAATATCTGATATGATCAAACAACTAACTATCGGATTAGCAGCGATGCTGTTGATCAATACTTTGACTCTTGCACAGGCAAAACAAGAGTGGAATACTATTTTTAAAACCATTAATGATGAAGTACAGCAAAACTCAAAAGCCTATAGTGCTTTAAAAGATGCCACTGAAACCATTGGTCATCGTCTCACCGGTTCGAAGAATGGAGAAAAAGCTGAAGCCTATGCATACAATCTTCTAAAATCCTATGGATTTAAAGATGTAAAATATCAACCTTTTGAAGTAGAAAGTTGGAGCAGAGGAACTTTATCTGTTCAGATCGGAACCAATACATCTGCTTTAAAGGAGGTGAAATCTGTTTCCTTGGCACATTCTCCCGTAGCTGCAGATGTTACACTTGAAGTAGCAGATATGGGCAATGGATTGGAAGAAGACTATTTAGCCAATCCCGGAAAAGTAACCGGAAAAATTGCACTGGTATACTTAGGTGTATTGCCAGGTTCTAAGCCGGGTACCAGAAGTTTACATCGTTCAGAGAAAACTGCATTGGCCACCAAATATGGAGCAAAAGGAATTATTATCATCAATACAGCAGATGGTGGAATTTTATTAACAGGCACTGCATCGGTAACAGGAAAACTAATACCTATTCCTGCAGTTTGTATTGGTAAAGAAGATGGAATGGCTTTCAAAGCTGAAGTAGCAAAAGCTACGCACTTTGCACATATCAAAATGACCAATTTTTCCGGCATGATCAAAGCAAGAAATGTAATTGCTACCATCAAAGGAAAAACACTACCGAATGAAAAAATTGTAGTGGGGGGACATTTAGATAGCTGGGATCTAGCAACCGGTGCTATTGATAATGGTATCGGATCTTTTTCGGTACTGGATATGGCACGTACTTTCAAAGTTTTAAAATTACAACCACAACGCACCATTGAATTCGTAATGTTCATGGGAGAGGAAGAAGGTTTGTTAGGCTCAAAAGCTTATGTAGAGCAAGCTGTTAAAAATAAAACCATTGATCAGTTGCGTTATATGCTGAACTATGATATGACCAACGATCCTAAAGGCTATTCAACTACTGCTGAAGAAAGTAAAGAATTGTTTCAATCGATAGGCGCCATTGCAAAAAGTATAGATACTAGTTTCACCAACATTTTCAGAAGTGGAGCCGGATTGCATAGCGATCATCAACCATTTATGTTGCATGGTGTTCCAACAGGAGGTGCAGCAGGGGGTAGATTACCCAATAATGCTGGCCCTTGTTATCATGCAGATTGTGACGATTTTAAATTGGTAGATCCACAAGGAATGAAGAATACGGTCAGATTCAATGCCATGTTGTTATATGGTATTGCAGATACAGATATCATCAAAGCGAAACACTTTACCGATGCTGAAACCAGAGAGTTCTTATTAAAAAACAATCTTAAAGAACCGCTAAAAATAGCAGGGGAATGGCGTTGGGAAGACTAGGATGATAGAATACGAAACAAGAAATACGAAACAAGAAATAAGAAACAAGGGACAAGAAAGTTCCAAGAGATAATACTCAAGTTTAAATAGCGCCGGACTTTAGTCCGGCGAATAAGAGAATGAGAAATAAGAGATAAGGAGGTTGTAAGAGCTAATATTTACAGCAGAAGGTGAAAGCATCGATCTTGAATCTTATACCCTGTGCCTTACTTGTTCCCTGTTTCTTGTTTCTTATTTAATACTGCTCTAAGTATTTCTGCTTTCCCATCAATTCTTGCTGCATCATATTGCAGTCCGAGTATATCTGCAATTAATGGATAAACATGAATGTTCTCAAATCCCTGAATACGTAAGTCTTTTTTAAAAGCGGGACCCCATGCCTGAAAGCTGGCACGCATATCGGGATGATGAGGGTCATAACCATGTTTTCCCGGACCAGTAGGGCGTCCAGCTCTATTGAAAACCTTGGGGAGACGAGCTAAAAGAATGATATCGCCGATTCTATTGTAACGATCATCGGCAGTGCTGTAATGTAAATTAACAGGCATGTTTGATTTTAAATACACATCATAATCTATAGCATTCTTTTTCAAAGTCTCATAAAATGGAGTGATGGCATTTTTGTCTTTTGCATACAATTGTAATACAGCACTACCTGAATTCATGGAAAACAATGTCGTATCTATCAACGGATAGGGAATGGTATTTTGATGATCTACTTTTGCCATACCATGATCGGCAACAAAAACAAAATTTACCGGTAATCCGGATGCAGCAGCAACTGCTTGAAGTTTTCCAATGCTTTCATCTACAAATTGAACTGCTTCAGCTGTTTCTTTACTATCAGGGCCAAAACTGTGTGCTGCATGATCTACTTCTGGGAAATAAAAACTAATAAAATGCGGTCTTTTATCTTTCGGTAAAGCCAGCCACTGTTTCACCGTTTCAATACGTTGATCGATACCAATTTTTTCATTGTAAAAATAATGATAGGTAGGCGGTAATTGTTGTATAGGAGCTTCAGACGCTACCCAATAAAAACTAGCAGCAATCATTTGTTGTTGCTCTGCTAACACCCATAACGGGGTTCCCCCATACCAGTATGGATCCGCTACCATCTTCTTGTCCTGCATACCATAGGTTTGCTGACGCCCACGATCATAAAAACTATTGTCTACTAGACCATGATGCGCAGGGTATAAACCTGTTACAATCGTATAATGATTTGGAAAGGTAAGGGATGGAAAGGATGGCTGCATGTAATCAGCTACTACACCTTGTTTTCCCAATGCAATCAAATTTTTTGCATCGTATTTTTTAGCAAAATCACTTCTGAAACCATCAGCCGATATAAGAATCACATAGGGTTTATCCTGCTGATGAGTGGCATTTTGTCTACCCGGCATGATTTGCTGGGTAGTATCTTGTGCAAAAGAGCAGATGGCACAAAAAATAAATAGACTGAAAATTATTTTTTTCATCATGTCAGAAGATTGAATTACAAATCTAATCAGATATAGTCTAAAGTCTGTGTGACTTTACTGTCAATTCTTGACCCATTTGTTTTGAATAGTGATCGATATCAAAATCGTTAAGATGGCGGCAATAATACCTCCTGCTACATCTATCGGAAAATGTTGTGCTAAATAAATGCGCGAATAGCCGGCTAGGATGGCATATAATAATCCAACAGGTAATACCCATTTTTTATTGATGAGTATAGTCCCTAAAAGAAAAATGGTAAAAGCAGTAGTGGTATGTCCGGATGGAAAACTATTCAAACTATGCAATTCTACCCCGTTAACACTATGAAATAAAGAATGATCCGGTATCGCCAAGGTAGGACGAGGAACTCCTTTGAAAAAAATATTTTTACTCAGCTGGGCGAATAGGGTAGAAAAAACAATGGAACTGATAACCAGTAATAGCGGTCTCCTTTTGAAAAAAAATGTCAATAAAACAATGGGCACCCATATAACTCCATCTGCCGTATGGGTCCAATATTGGAAGAAATAGTCCGCAGACAGTCCAAGATCATTATTGAGTAATAAAAAAGCGTTTTCTTTCCCCAGCCAAAATGAAAGCGAAAAAAGTACCATCCCTATAACAAGTGAAATCAGGATTGCGTACTTGGTAGTTTGCTTCATAGATCAAAGCTAAGAAAAGGAAAACGCTTTTCTATGATTTCTGATCATACAATTCCGGCCAATTCCAAACTTTTCTTTTTTAGTTTGATGATGTCTAGGTTATCAATGATGGGGTCAGTAGATAAGATCAGTGAGGTATTATTCTCCTTCCACCAGCTTCCTTCGATCAGTTTGCTGACATGTAATACACCTACCAAATATTTTCTTTCTGCATCCGCATGCCATTCTTCAATCCATTCAAAATCTTCTTTGGAAATATATTTCCAGTCATCAAAACTAACATACACTTTTAAGTAATAATCAGTGGTCAGTTCATGTGGTCGGTGATGATATAGTTTTTTGTATTCATATCTGTAATTATACCTGAGTGCTGATATATCACTCAATACCGCAGATGCGGTAGGGAAGCTGCCGGCACCTTTGCCATAAAAAAACTGCTTGTCTGCAAATCCGCTCTCAATTACAACACCATTGTACTCGTTTTTCACAAATGACAATGGCTCATCCAGTTTTACAAACTGTGGTAAGACAAATGCGGCTACTGAACCATTCTTCAATTTTTTTGCCTGAGCAATTAACTTGATATCATAATGTTTCTCTTTCGCAACCAATGCATCACTTAGCTGAATATTTTGAATACCACTAAAGAGAACGTCTTCCGGACTGGTAATAATACCATAAGCATGGTTCAGCAGAATCACCCATTTATTCAAAGCATCATAACCTTCTACGTCAAGTTTAGGATTACTTTCAGCAAATCCGAGTTGTTGCGCCAATAACAAAGCCGATTGAAAATCGAGCTTGTCTTCAAACATTTTAGTAAGAATAAAATTGGTAGATCCATTCACGATCGCTTTGATGGAATGAAGCAGATCATTGTCATAATACTCTTCCAGGTTTCTGATCACCGGTATAGAGGCACAGGCTGATGATTCATACAGGAAAGGCAATCCTGTTGCTTCTTGTAGTTGCAGTAAAGCAGGTAAGTTTTCTGCAATCATTTTTTTACTGGCACTGACTACTGCTTTTCCATTGTTCAAAGCAGTTGAAACAATTTCAAATGCAGCTTTAGCATCATCAATTACTTCTACAATCACATTGATCTCCGGGTCATTCAATAGTATTGTTCGATCTGTAGTAAAAAGAGAAGTAGGCGCATCTCTCTTTTTTTCAGGGTTACGAATACATACTTTTTTTATAGATGCTTTCAGTGATGGGGTTTGTTGTAAAACCTTGTAAAGACCTTCGCCTACTACGCCAAATCCAAATAATCCAATTGTTAATTGCTTGTGAGCTTCCATGATTGATTATGCTATTAATGTTGATGAGAATTGATGATTCAATGATGTTGATTTTTGAAAAGCTTGATCCAGATCCTGTATCAGGTCTTCTGTTTCTTCCAAACCAATGGATAAACGAATCAAACTATCTGATACGCCTGCAGCCCTTCTTTTTTCAGCAGGAATAGATTTATGAGTCATGTTAGCAGGATGTGAGATCAAGCTCTTGATACCGCCCAAACTTTCTGCCAGTTTGAATAACTGTGTCTGTGTTACAAAATCAATAGCGGCCTGTTCGGTGTCATTTTTTAAAGAGAAGGATACAATACCCCCAAAACCTTTTGATTGTTTTTTGGCGATGTCGTGATTGGGATGCGATGGCAATCCCGGATAAAATACTTTGTCAACAGCCGGATGTTGCTCCAAAAACTTAGCTACTTCAAGTGCAGATGCACAATGCTGACGAATACGTAAATGCAAGGTTTCAATGCCCCTGATCACCAACCAACTGTCGAACGGACCTAAAACAGCTCCACAGGCATTTTGCAGATACTTCAATCGGTCTCCTACCACTTTATCTTTGGCAACTACAATACCTGCAATCAGATCGCTATGACCGCCGAGGTATTTGGTAGCACTATGAATTACAATATCAGCTCCCAGTGAAAGAGGTTGTTGTAAGGCGGGTGAAGCAAAAGTATTATCCACGCAAAGTAAACAGGCATTGGCTTTAGCTACTTGTGCAATCGCGGCGATATCAGAAATCTTGAGCGTTGGATTGGTAGGCGTTTCCACCCATATTAGTTTTGTTTGAGGAGTAATGGCATCCACCACTTTGGCAATATCTGAAGTGTCGACATAATGTACTTTAATGCCAAACTGTTCATACACATTGTTGAATAAGCGAAAGGCACCGCCATAAATATCATCCACCGCAACTATTTCATCTCCTGTTTTCAGTAGTTTGATGACTGTATCGATAGCGGCCAATCCGCTGGCAAATGCCAATCCGGTTTGACCATTTTCCAGTTTTGCAATCAATGATTCCAATGTTGCGCGGGTGGGGTTGCCACTTCTCGCATAATCATATCCTTTATTCACACCGGGAGCATCCTGAACGAAAGTGGATGTTTGGTAAATAGGCACAGATATAGCACCGGTAAGTGGGTCAACAGGAATGCTGTGAATCAGTTGTGTTGCGTTGCTCATGTTAAACAGTTTTGTTCCTTTCTTTTGAAAGGGTGAATGATGTTGTTATATTTTTTTGTGCAACTGATCGAGAAGGAGTGGACTTAACTGATGAGCATAAAAAAGCTCATCTGTTAAGTCAGATGAGCTTGAAATATATAGAACGGCGAACCGTTTTGAATCAAACTTTACTCTGACTTATCTTCTCCCGCGTGAACGAGATCGGATTTGGCACCTTCATATCAACGAGTGATGATATGGGTTGCCAAGGCTTCATCGGGCCAATTCCCTCTGCCTTTCTTGATAAGTTGTTGTTTAAAGAACTGGTACAAATGTATAAGCAGCTTGGTCAAATTACCAAATTCTGTTTCAAAAAAAATAATTAATTCGCTGAAACCCTTTGCTAGAAAGGGTTTTAATTTCTACTTTTTTTCCTAACAGTCGTTCGGTTTCAACTTTATGGCTACTTAGATGTTCTTATCTTTACACATCATCATGGCAAAAAAGATCAGTAAGGAAGCAGTTATTCATCCTGTTCAGCATCAGGAAGAAACCATCTCCGTATTTGGAGCACGCGAACATAATCTGAAGAATATCGACATCAATATTCCTAAAAATAAGTTGGTGGTTTTTACAGGTGTGAGTGGAAGTGGTAAATCATCTCTTGCATTTGACACCATTTATAATGAAGGTCAGCGCAGATACATGGAAAGCTTTAGTGCTTATGCAAGACAATTCATGGGCGACATGGAAAGACCTGACGTGGATAAAATCACCGGACTATCACCCGTAATATCCATCGAACAAAAGACCACCAATAAAAATCCAAGATCCACCGTTGGTACCGTTACAGAAGTCTATGACTTTTTGCGACTTCTGTTTGCAAGAATCGGCGAAGCCTATAGTTATAATACCGGTAAGAAAATGGTGAAATTCAGCGAAGAAGAAATCGTTGAAAACATTTTCCAGAAATACAAACAAAAAAAGATCACTTTACTGGCGCCACTCATTCGCGGACGAAAAGGACATTATCGTGAACTGTTTGAAGATATCCGTAAAAAAGGATTTTTGAAAGTGCGCGTAGATGGCGAAATTATTGACCTTACACCTAAGTTACAGGTAGACCGATACAAGATCCACGATATTGAAGTGGTCATCGATCGTTTACAGGTAACTCCGGATATGAAAGTGAGATTGAGTCAGAGTGTACAACAGACTTTACGCATGGGTAAAGACCTGATGTTTTTGTTGTTGAATGACACACAAAAAACAGTGCAATACTCCAAGCAACTCATGTGTGAAGATACCGGTATCAGTTATGAAGAACCGTCTCCCAATGCATTTTCTTTTAACTCACCTTATGGTGCATGCCCGGTTTGTAAAGGTTTGGGAAATGTATATTCAGTGAGTATGGAAGCTGTATTGCCTGATCGCTCTCTTTCGATCAAAGAAGGTGGTATCGCTCCTTTAGGCGAACAGCGAGATGCGTATATGTTTAGGAATGTAGAGACATTGGCGAAAAAAAATAAAATCAGCTTAGATAAACCGATCAAAGACCTCCCAGAAAAATCACTCAATATTTTATTATACGGTAATCCTGAAGGCATTACAGAAGAGATCATCGATATGGATGAAGTGTCTGGCGGAATGCCTTATGATGGTGTATTTGAAGGAATCATCCCCATGCTGAAACGATGGTTTACGGGTACGAGCAGCAGTGAAACACTCCGCGAGTGGGTAGAACAATTCATGGAGTTAAAAACTTGTACAGAATGTAATGGTGCCAGATTAAAAAAAGAGAGTCTTTGGTTTAAAGTAGATGAAAAAAATATCGCTGAATTGAGCCATCTAAATCTGGATAAATTACATCAATGGTTTACGAATATTGAAAAGCGTCTCGATACAAAACAGAATGTCATTGCAAAAGATATTTTGAAAGAGATCAGGGAAAGACTTCAGTTTCTACTGGATGTAGGGCTTACTTATCTCTCCTTGAATCGTCCGTCCAGAACCCTGAGTGGTGGCGAGTCGCAGCGTATACGTTTGGCTACGCAGATCGGTTCTCAATTACAAGGTATCACTTATATATTGGATGAACCTTCTATCGGACTACATCAACGCGACAACCATCAGCTCATCAAAGCGCTTCAAAATTTGCGTGATATCGGCAATACGGTATTGGTGGTTGAACATGATAAAGACATTATGTTGGCAGCCGATCATCTGGTAGATATTGGTCCGCGTGCAGGTAGTTATGGTGGACAAATTGTTGCTGCAGGTACTCCAAATGAGGTATTGAATAGTTCTTCTGAAACCGCCTTATACTTGAATGGTAAAAAAAGTATTGAAGTACCTGCTGAAAGACGAGCCGGTAATGGTAAAGTATTGGAATTGAAAGGCGCTTCAGGGAATAACCTGAAACAAGTAAGCGTAAAATTTCCTTTGGGTAAATTGATTGTAGTGAGTGGAGTAAGTGGAAGTGGTAAGTCTACACTGATCAATGAAACTTTATATCCATTGCTCTCTAAACATTGTTACAATAGTCGAGTAACACCTATGGACTTTAAAAGTATCAAAGGTTTAGAGCATGTAGATAAAGTAATAGAGATCGATCAATCTCCTATTGGAAGAACACCAAGAAGTAATCCGGCTACTTATTGTGGGTTCTTTACGGAAATTAGAACCTTGTTTGCTTCTGTTCCTGAGGCAAAAATTAGAGGATACAATGCCGGACGTTTCTCTTTCAATGTAAAAGGAGGAAGATGTGATATGTGCGAAGGTGGAGGTATGCGTGTGATTGAAATGAATTTCTTGCCGGATGTATACGTGCATTGTGAAAAATGTAATGGAAAAAGATACAATAGAGAAACACTCGAAATACGATACAAGGGAAAATCCATCAGCGATGTGTTGAATATGACCGTTGATGAAGCCTGTGATTTCTTCCAGCCTGTTCATTATTTGTATAGAAAAATAAAAGTATTACAGGATGTAGGTCTGGGTTATATCACACTCGGACAATCAGCAGTTACGCTAAGCGGAGGAGAAGCACAACGTGTAAAACTGGCTACTGAGTTGGGAAAAAAAGACACCGGTAAAACATTCTATATCTTGGATGAACCTACTACCGGACTTCATTTTCAGGATATCAGACATTTGCTGGATGTGTTGAATAAACTGGTAGATAGAGGTAATACCGTACTAGTGATTGAACATAATTTAGATGTGATCAAAGTAGCCGATCATATCATTGATCTTGGACCGGAAGGTGGGGATGGTGGTGGATTGATTCTATTTGAAGGTACTCCTGAAGAAATGATTCATAATAAGCAAAGTCATACTGCAAGGTTTGTCAAAGAAGAATTAGCTGTTAGGCCGCAAACTTCAAGTAGCAAGCTGCAAGGAAGAAAATAAGTGTATTATTACTTGAATATTGAGCACTTGTCTTCTTCCTTGTCCCCTGTCACTTGTCACTTGAACCTTCCCTTTTCATTTCAATATGTGGAATATTGTCTTCCAGATACATGTCACTGACCTGTACAAATCCCAATGACTCATAAAATTTCTGTAGGTACAATTGTGCTCCAATCCTGATGGGCTGATCTCCGAAAAGTACTTTACAGGTTTGAATGGCAGTCTCCATTAATGTTTTACCGGCACCGGTGCCTCTGTAGGCGGGGGAGCTTACCACTCTGCCAATGGATACTTCAGTGAAAGCCAATCCTGCCGGAAGTAATCGGCTATAAGCTACTAATTGGGTTCCATCCCAGCCCATCAGGTGCCAAGACGACAAATCTTTTCCGTCAGCATCCAGATACACACAATTCTGTTCTACTACAAAAACCTCACTTCTTAAATGCATGATCGCATATAATTCATGGGGTGTTAATTCAGTAAAGGGCTTATAATACCAATTAAAGGTGCTCATGTATATGATTAAATGATGATGGTGGGCAAAAATAATGGTAGTCCCACATTTATTTCACAACTTTGGCGCATGACAGGGAAATTATCCTGTATTTCTACAACAATATGAAAAAAAGAATAGCCATTATCGGCGCCGGACCTGCGGGACTTACTGCAGCTTATTTATTGGCAAAAGACGGACAACAAGTGACCGTGTTTGAAAAAGATCCACAATATGTAGGAGGAATTTCCAGGACAGAGTCATACAAGGGATATCATTTTGATATCGGTGGACATCGGTTCTTTTCTAAATCAAAAGAAGTGGAAGATTTCTGGACAGAAATTTTAGGTGATGAGATGTTGGAAAGACCAAGAAGTTCCAGGATTTATTACAACCATAAATTCTTTTCTTATCCATTGGTAGCTTTTGAAGCACTCAATAAACTGGGTATCATAGAAAGTGGTTTATGTGTATTAAGTTATCTGAAAGCAAAAGCATTCCCAATTAAAAATCCAACCAACTTCGAAGATTGGGTAACAAATCAGTTTGGTAAACGACTTTTCAATATTTTCTTTAAAACATATACAGAGAAAGTTTGGGGTATTCCTTGTAAAGAAATCAGTGCTGATTGGGCGGCACAACGTATCAAAGGACTTTCATTGAGCAGTGCTATTTGGAATGCTTTATTCAAGCCTGCTAAAAAAGCTGGAGATAAAGATAAAGTGATCAAAACCTTGATCGATTCATTTCGTTATCCCAAACAGGGGCCTGGTATGATGTGGGAAGTGTGTACTGAGAAAGCAAAAGCCAATGGGATGATACTTGAAATGAATTGTGGTGTTCAGAATATCAGTTATTCCCATCAAAAATGGACAGTACACACGACTTCCAAAGGGTCTATTGGTGATTTTGACTTTGTACTTTCATCCGCTCCTATGCGTGAATTGATTGCCAGTGTACAACCGGCATTTCCTCAACAGGTGTTAGAAGCTGCTGCTGCATTGTCTTATCGCGATTTCCTGACCGTTGTATTGATTTGTAAAGATGAAGATGCATTTAGCGATAACTGGATCTATATCCATGACCCAAGTGTGAAAGTAGGTCGTGTACAAAATTTCAAGTCTTGGAGTCCATATATGGTTCCGGATCTATCGATGTCTTGTTATGGATTGGAATATTTCTGTTTTGAAGGTGATGGATTATGGACCAGCAGCGATGCGGACTTGATTGCATTGGGGAAGAAAGAAATCGAAAAGATCGGGTTGACAAAAGGAACTTCTGTTGTAGATGGTTATGTCGTTCGTCAACCCAAAGCCTATCCTGTGTATGATCAGGATTATAAAGAACGCGTAGCATTGGTTCGGCAAGGAATCAAAGCTTATCCAGGTTTGTACTTGGTTGGAAGAAATGGTATGCATAAATACAATAACCAGGATCATAGTATGATGACAGCCATGCTGGCTGCAAAAAATATCATTGCAGGGAATGAGTTATTTGATATTTGGGAAGTGAATGAAGATGCAGAATACCATGAAGGAGGCAATCGCGGAGCAGAGGATAAAGTTGCGGGAAGAATGATCCCTACGAAAGTGAATGCTTGATATCATTAGCCACAGATTCACAGATTTTCATGATGTATTTTGATGATTGCATTTATCTGCGCTCATCATGACAATCATGAAAATCTGCGTTCCATAAAAGCAATAATCTGTGAATCTGTGGCAAAGATTGCCGCTCTTATCTCCCCGGAACAGGCACCACCGGTAAACTTTCGTTTCCTGATTCATTCACAGATTGCACTGCGAAGAAATAATTGTCTTTGGAATACGGTAATTGATAGCTGTTATCCGTAGTGAATATTTTTTTCTGCCAAACAGCACTAGTAGTTTCACGCATCAGAATATAATATCCTTTTACTTTTCCTGTCTTAGGTGTTGCCCAAGTCAATAAGCTATAATTGGTCAATCGTCTGGTTTCGATCTTCACATCTTCCGGCATAGCAGGTGCTTTAGCGAGGTTAGCCAGATTACTTAAGTTAATAGCCGTATTTTTACGCAGGTATTCAAAATCCATAAACTCAGGTAAGTCACCATATTGAATACCATTTTCAAGACGTACATTTTGGTGTTGATGATAATAGTTCTCATTCATTTCTGTAAAACGAACAGCTGCATAACCCTGTTCTACAAATGAAGTATGGTCACCACCACGTAGGAATCGATCATTGCGATAGATCATCACTACTTCCAGATTATCTACATAACGTTCTCCCACTTCTTTAACATATCGTGCCAGTTGTCGGGCTTTGCCATCATTCTCCAATCCCAGTTGACGAATATTCCTAGCAGCTTTTTCTGTTTCATAGGCAGGCAAACCTTCACTAAATACGCGGATACGTGTATTATCAATGATATTGGTTTCACTGGTATTATTGCTACCCATGATATCATTGTTCAATACCGCTTCAATATTCCAACCTTGGTTTTTTGCCTTGGTCGCCATAAATTTTGCACCCAATAATCCTTGCTCTTCACCACTTACAGTCACGAAAATGATGGTGGCGGGAAAACTTTTTTGGGTCATAATTCTTGCGCATTCAATCACGGCAGCACAACCGCTGGCATCATCATTGGCGCCGGGAGCATCACCAACACTATCTCTTACATTGGTACGCATATTATCGAGGTGACCACTGATAACAAATATTCTTTTATCTGCCGTATCCGTTCCTTTCAGAATACCTACCACATTGCCCAAAATAACCGGTCTTTCAACCCTGCTTCCTGCAACGGGTTGAAGGGTAGTGGTATCAATAAAAGAGGAGAATCGTCCGTTAGACTTTTTAGCGAATTCATTGAATTTTTGCAAGAGCCAATTACGGGCTGCTCCAATTCCACGATTGGGGTCTGATTGTGTACTCAATGTATTTCTGGTGCCATAGCTCACCATTTTGAGAATATAGGATTTGAGTGAATCAGCATTCACTTCTTTTACCATTTTTTCAATTTCCGGATCGCGCTGAATCAATGTTTGTGCAGATGAATAGAGTCCGAAGGATGTCAGGGCTAGAACAATCAATAATTGTTTTGTGATTTTCATAATATTAGCATTGGGTCTTAAAACTACATATAACAGCCATTCTTGTTGAGAGTTCTGTAGATAAGTCGGTAAAAGCCAACCGGTGAAGGGTGAAATGCTTAGTAATTGTATTTATCCTTCCAGCGGTCTTTCAAAAATTTCCTTAGTTCCTGTTCACGGGCATTATTGCCGGGTTCATAAAATTTTGTTCCGGCAATTTTTTCGGGTAGGTATTCTTGCGGAATGAAATTGCCTTCGCCCATATGTGAGTACTGATAGCCTTTGCCATAATCCATATTTTTCATCAATTGTGTAGGGGCATTTCTGATATGCATGGGAACAGGCAAATCACCATATTTATTAACGGCTGATAAAGCATCATTGATGGCTACATAGGCTGCATTACTTTTTGCAGAAGATGCGAGATAGGTAGCACATTGCGATAAGATGATTCTACTTTCAGGGTAGCCGATCTTATTGACTGCGTCAAAAGTGGTATTGGCCAAGAGTAAAGCATTGGGATTGGCATTGCCAATATCTTCACTGGCAAAAATGACCATTCTGCGTGCAATGAACTTCACATCTTCACCACCTTCAATCATTCTAGCGAGCCAATAAACAGCACCATTAGGATCACTACCGCGCATACTTTTGATAAATGCAGAAATGATATCGTAATGCTGTTCACCCTGTTTATCATATAAAGCCACTTTCTTTTGCGCTACTTGCATCACCAATGCGTCAGTGATTACAATCTCTTTCTGTGCGGTTTTGTTGGCTTCTGTACTAATCACTAATTCAAATAAATTCAAGAGTTTTCTAGCATCTCCTCCGGATATATTAATCAGTGCAGTTGTTTCTTGAATGGTTACCGTAAAATTTTGAAGTACTGCGTCTTTTTGTAAAGCATGTTGTAATAAGCGAATCAAATCATCATCTTGTAATGATTTCAACACATACACCTGACACCTGCTCAATAAGGCACTATTCACTTCAAAAGAAGGGTTTTCTGTGGTGGCGCCAATTAATGTGATGATCCCTTTTTCGACAGCACCTAATAAAGCATCTTGCTGACCTTTATTAAAGCGATGGATCTCATCAATGAATAAAACAGCCCCACTTGTATGCTTGGCTTCTTCGATTACTTCCCGAACATCCTTCACACCACTACTGATGGCACTTAATTGAAAATAAGGAGCTTGTAAACTATGTGCAATAATATTGGCAATCGTAGTTTTGCCTACCCCCGGTGGTCCCCATAGCAACATAGAAGGGATATGCTTATTCTCAATAGCAGTTCTTAAAATACTGCCTTTACCGGTCAAGTGTTCTTGTCCGACAAGATCATCCAATGTTTCAGGACGTATTCTTTCTGCTAATGGAATATGACTGTTCACCTTTGTAAAATACAGAAAAGATATTTTCTGATCGAGGAAATATTAAGACAGTGGAGATGATTGGAATACATGTGCGAATTGCTTCAGCATTTTAAATGTCAAGATCACATGCACCAAAATAAGGATGCTGACTACCAGCATAAAACCGGCTACGCCTTTGATAATAGAAACAAAAAGACTGGAATCAATGCCCTCAGGCAAATTTGGTTGTGATTCCATGGCGCGTTCCACAAAATCCTGTAAAGCAACCGGACCGAGCATGTAAATACCTATGGCATTTAAAAAGAAGAGAGCACCCATACCCAGACAAACAAAAGCATTCACTCGAATCCAATCGCGCAACGAAGATTTGCAGGGAGCATTTCGGTCAATTCCGTTGGATAAAAATTTAAGACTTGAAAATGTATAAATCACCAAACCGGCAAACATGAATAACATGAACCACATGGGTGGATTGCTTAATGCCGGGATCAAAATCAGAAAACCCATCAAACCAAAGAAACAGGCAACGGGAATAAGGATATAAGTCAATATTCGGTAAATGGTTAATTGTTTCATAGCCTTAAAGTTGATAACAGTATGTTTATTTTAAGCTACAGATGCACAGATTACATGAACTAATCTGTGCATCTGTGGCTTAAATAATTTACTGATTTTTAAGATCCAATTTAATTTGCAATTCATCAAACTGATGTGCGTCAATACTACTTGGTGCATCGAGCATAACATCTCTTCCACTATTATTTTTCGGGAAAGCAATAAAGTCGCGGATACTTTCACTTCCTCCAAGAATGGAACAAAGTCTGTCGAAACCAAATGCAATACCACCATGTGGGGGAGCACCATATTCAAAAGCACCCAATAAGAATCCGAATTTGTGTTGTGCTTCTTCCTCACTCATACCCAAGGCTGCAAACATTTTTTCCTGCAATTCACGCTGGTAGATACGAATAGAGCCACCTCCAATTTCATTTCCATTCAATACCATATCATAAGCGTTGGCTTTGATATTTGAATAAGGATGTTCTAAATATTTATCTGCGTTCTCAATAACCGGATTGTTATTGATCATTACACTGATCTGATCAGGCTTCGGAGAAGTAAAAGGATGGTGACGTGCTACCCATCTATTTCCTTCTTCATCATATTCAAATAATGGAAAATCCAATACCCATAATAATCTGAATTCATCTTCTTTCCTAAGTCCCAAACGTTTACCCATTTCAAGTCTGAGTTCACTAATGGCTTTACGCGTTCTTTCTTCTCTTCCCGCCAATACCAATATAAGATCTCCTGCTTTTGCGCCTGCCGCATCAGTAATGGCTTTCAGTTTATCTTCTGTATAAAATTTATCGACACTGCTTTTGTAAGTGCCATCTGCATTACACTTGATGTACACCAAACCCTGCATACCAATCTGCGGACGCTTCACCCATTCTGTTAATTCATCTGTTTGTTTACGCGTATATTCACTACAACCCGGTACAGCAATGGCCAACACAGTTTCAGCATTATCGAATACACCAAATCCTGCACCATTAATGAGTTCACCGGTTGCAACGATTTTTCCACCTTTGAGAAAAGCAGATTTCAAATTAGCGATCTGCATGCCAAAACGGATATCGGGTTTATCATTACCGTAGGCCCACATCGCATCTTCCCAGGTCATGCGTTCAACCTTGTCGGTGTAGTCAATATTCTTCACCTGTTTGAATATGCTTTTGATCATTCCTTCAAACATGGTGAGAATATCTTCTTGTTCCACAAAAGACATCTCACAATCTATCTGTGTAAATTCAGGCTGACGATCTGCCCGCAAATCCTCATCTCTGAAACATTTTACAATCTGATAGTATCGATCATAGCCACTCACCATCAATAACTGTTTGAATGTTTGTGGTGATTGTGGCAAAGCATAAAATTGTCCGGGATTCATTCTGGATGGCACCACAAAATCTCTGGCTCCTTCCGGAGTAGATTTGATCAAAAAAGGTGTTTCGATATCCATGAAATGATTTTCATGCAGATAATTGCGAGCTGCACGATTTACGGCATATCGTAACTCCAGATTTTTTTTGACAGCATTACGACGAAGATCAAGGAAACGATATTTCATACGTAGGTCATCACCTCCATCCGTATCATCTTGAATCGTAAAAGGAGGAACGGCTGCTTTATTCAAGATCTTAAAACTGCTGATATGTATTTCAATATCTCCGGTAGGAATATTGGGATTTTTATTACTTCTTTCAGCAACAGCACCTGTAGCCTGAATCACAAACTCTCTTCCCAATGGTTGTGCATCCAATTCAGTATTGAGTTCTTCACCAAATAACAATTGAGTAATACCATAACGATCACGAAGATCCACAAAAGTGATCGCACCAAATTTGCGAACGGTTTGTACCCAACCGGCCAGGGTCACTTGTTTTCCGGCATCACCGGTTCTTAACTCTCCACAAGTATGTGTACGGAACATAGAAATTTTTTTTGAGTCCATGGACCATGGACGATGGACCATGGTCTTGCAAGGCCGCAAATATACTCCAAAACCCCCAAGCCCCGAGAGGATTTGACGATGGAAAAACTGTGATTTTATACCATCTTTGTAGAATGCAGGCAAGCCGAACACGCAAAGTGAACAGAATATCTGTTGCCGTTTTCTTTTTTATGGCCGGTATTTGTTTCGCCAGTTGGGCGAGTCGAATACCGGATATTAAGTTACAATTGGGATTAAGCGATGCAGGATTGGGTGCTGTATTGCTTGCCCTGCCTTGTGGATTGATGCTCAGTTTGCCCGTTTCCGGTTGGGCTGTTACTCGTTTCAGCAGTAAGACCATGGTAACCATTGCTGCAGTAGGTTACCCACTTACATTGATTGTAATTGGTTTAGTAACCGCCACCTGGCAATTGGCAGCGGTATTATTCGTATTCGGAATTTTTGGGAATTTATATAATATCTCTGCTAATACACAGGCAGTAGGGGTTGAATCATTGTACCAACGATCCATCATGGCTACCTTTCATGGTATCTGGAGTCTGGCCGGATTTTCAGGTGCTGCTGTTGGTACTTTTATGATTGCGCAACAGGTAGCGCCCTTGCATCATTTTATCATTGTTTGTATTTGTTGTTTGGTGGTGGTGTTATTGGCGCAAGGAAAGATATTACCTGAAGATGCCAAATCAACAACCAAAACACCACTTTTCGCAAAACCGGATGCGACCATATTAAGATTGGGATTAATTGCATTTGGTTGCCTGGTATGTGAGGGCACTATGTTTGATTGGAGTGGTGTATACTTTCAAAAAGTAGTAAATGCTCCGAAAGAATTGGTAACACTGGGTTATTCTGTCTTTATGGGAACAATGGCTACCGGCAGATTTGTAGGTGATAAACTGATCACAAGATTTGGTATTCAACGTATGTTGCAAACCAGCGGTATTATCATCTGTACCGGATTATCCATTGCCGTATTATTCCCAACACTGGTACCGGCAACCATTGGTTTTTTTCTGGTAGGTTTTGGCGTATCTTCTGTTGTTCCGCTTGTATATAGTGCAACCGGAAAATCAAAGACCATGTCGCCGGGAGTGGCTTTGGCTGCTGTTTCTACGATTGGATTCTTAGGATTTTTAATCGGTCCACCCTTAATTGGTTTTATTGCTGAGATAGCAGGATTGCGTTGGTCGTTTACGGTGATCGCGTTGATTGGACTGTCTACCACCATCATGGCTACTTTCATGAAATGGGATCGTTAAATAAAATCTAAAAGGACTCGGTTCTTCTGTAAAATCATTTTTTGGTCAAAGAATTGAATGTTGTTCTATGTAACAACTTTTTGCACCCTGAAATGATTTTGTATGAAACGACTTTTACTTTTTTCTACACTGATTGTATTCCTTTCTTCTTGTTCAAAAATTGTAGTGATTCCTGAACAAAGATCTATTGAAGGATCTTGGGTATTAGCAGAAGCCTCACGCAGCAATGGTTTTGGCTGGCAATATTTTCGATCCGGTTTGGAAGACGGCGTATTTGATTTTTATAGGAATGGTAATGCTGAATTTGATGATGGCTTTAGTTTGATGCGCGGAACATGGCGTATCAGAACCGTTTCTGGTGGTTACTATGATCAATATGGCAACTATTATGATCGACTCCATGATAGTTGGGAAGTGAATGTATACGATGCTTATAATCGTAGTTCCATCGATATGTATTTTGATGAGATCGTAGTATACAACAATCGCATTGTAGCTACACATTATGATGGTTACTATATTCAACGCTATACATTCCGAAGAATATAATCTGTGAATCTGTGGCAATAGATAGCCACAGATTTACAGATTTAGGGTGGGATGTTTTTCATACTGTTACCCGTTTATTTACGGACTGTTTTAATGGTGTTGACAATCGCTGCTCTTTTAGCAGCAGTTTGTTTTCGTTGTTGATGTTTCGGGTTGCCAAGGCAGAGGAATAACAGGGCACTGCCGGCAATCACCACTACAAATGGTTTCATTTTTTATAAGCATAGAATGGTTAGGAAAAGGTATAGGTCGACCCTTACCGTCACTGACGGCACCATTGGGAACCTGAGATATAGGGTATTAGAACACAGCTGCAGCTATGCACCTCTATACCCTAATTCAGGTTTTTTTCCGGAAATGGTGAACGGGAAGATTTAGTTCAGATGAACTTCTGGTGGCTTCACGCGCTGGCGGAAACGAGCAAACAGAAATTCGGTGTGGTGGTTCATATTACATGGGAGCGAGGCTCCATTTATTTTGAAGACATAAAGGTATATGGGGGGTGAATATGCGCATATAAAAACAGGGATAAACGGGACTTGCGCTTTCACAAACGGTAAAGTACCTGTGATGAACGACTATGACATACAATGATGGACTAAACTTGAATAACAATGAGTTGCGCATTGAAAATGCAGAAAAAGAAGTATCAGAAGAAAGTGCATTAAGTAGGGATGAACGGAAAGTATGGGAACTTTTGGAAGCTACGAAAACAGACCCCGAACTAACGAGTATTTTAGCTGAAATGGATATTTTAAAAAATAAGTTTGAAGCCAGATTAGCGGAATTAAGGGCTACTTACCCTGAAAAGTATAAGGAGTTATTTTTGAGAAGTACATCTCCACTCCCTCATCGTTAAGAAGCCTAAACTGTCCTGCACCTCCGTTTAGAAACCAAATTCGATATTCTTTAACCTCATCTTTATCTATCGTGTGTAACCAAGTTTCAAAAAATTCAGGCTCATCTTTCGCATCTGTTAATACAATTTTATATTCCATTGGCGGTGTGATTGGCACAAGGATTTCTTGTTCACTTGCGTGTAATTTTCCTGTTTTGCCAACAGATGAGGTCGGATGAAAAAACATAAACAACTGATTATCCTCTCTAAACCAAAAACCAATTAACGCATCTTCAATAGCTAATATTCTTTGCTCTTTTACCGTCATAAAATTTGCTTTGAAACAAAATACTAAAAACTATTTATATGTTCAAAAACTTACATGAGTTAATTGCCCAGATGCCCGATGAAAAAAGTTGTCGGTTGTGGTTAGCTGAACAAAGATGGAACGGTAAGCCTGTATGCCCTCACTGTGGTTTTGATGGGAAGATATATGTGATTGAAGGGGGTAAAAAATACAAATGCGGTTCACAGACTTGTTATAAGAAATTCAGTGTAACAGTAGGTACATTTTTAGAAGGTAGCAATATCCCGTTAAATAAGTGGCTTATGGCTATCTATATATGTACAGGACATAAAAAAGGGATAAGCAGTTATCAGTTGGGGAAGGATATAGGAGTAACGCAAAAATCCGCTTGGTTTATGCTCCATAGAATTAGGGCTATTATGACCGAAAAGGTAGATGTACAAATGACGGGAATAGTGGAAGCGGATGAAACGTATATGGGTAGGAAATACAGGTCTGACTATGTGGGATTAAGCCCCGAAGAAATAGACTACAAACTAAAAACACCGCAGAACAAGAAAGGGGCTGTTTTAGGCATAGTAGAAAGGTCAACGGGTAAAGTAAACGTAAAAGCATTTAGCGAGATCAAACGGGATGCACTTACCGACTATATGAGAGATAAGGTAGAAGAAGGAAGTACACTGCATACAGATGAAAGCAGCTTATACAGGAAATTAGAGCATAATGGATATGGAAGGGAAACCGTAATCCATAGCCGTAAGGAGTTCGCTAAAACGTCTGTAACAGGGTATAGAGTACATTGTAATAATGTAGAGGCTTTTTGGTCAGTAATGAAACGGGGAATACATGGTATTTATCATCAAATAAGCTACAAGCATTTACAGCAGTATTGTGATGAATTTTCATTCAGGCACAACCACAGACACCTAAAAGACCATGAGAAATTCCAAATAGTATTCAAAGGGTTAATCGGACGTTTACCCTATAAGGAATTGGTTGCCCCAAAAAATAACTAACTTAGTCCCTATGGCTAAGAAAGTAAAACCTATTATACTCCCCCCCGTACCCAAAATGACTAAAAAGGCACTTGCAGAAGAAAAGCCTTTAAAGGTCAATTTAACAGCAGATGAACTTTTAAAAAAAATCTTAAATAGTCAAATTAAAAAGAATAAAAAATGAATATAGTTTGGCAAATGTATTTAGATGATAATACCTGTTTTGACAATATTACCGCAGAAGAAAAAATATTATTTGATTGTATATGGGATTATGTAAAAGGTAGATTAATGCCTTTAAAGGATGAAATAGACAAGGAAGAAGCAAAAGACATGGGAGTAAAAAATAAAGGTGTTATTATCGGATTCCCGTATAAGGGAATAGGGTGTCAAGGCTATTCAAATGAGTTACAACAAAAAATATTGTCATGTTTTGACCAAAACGGGATAGATGCAATGTATTTAGCCTGTAATGAGAAATTAAAAGCCCTTAATAATTGACCACAAAAACAAAAAGCCACCCCAATTAAAATCCTTCCAATTAATTGGATTGCCTCCTACTACTGTTCCTTTAAATTTATCTAAGTCTATATAATCTTTAGATGTCATTCACCATTTACTAACTAAGGCTTTTACTTTCTCTTGTCCTTAATAGTAAGTTGATACGGCGTTGGCGGCAAAATAAGTGTATCGGCGGTGTTTGGCCTTGATGAGTGGTAATACTGATCAACAATCGAAAAACCATCAAAAAACAGTATCCATTCAGCATGAATCATCTAGTGATGCTTTTCTGAAGAATACCGCATTAATAAGCTTCTTTATGTCTAGGTTTCCAGATCAGGTAATAAAAAGCCAATATGAGAATACCTGTTACAAAAGGAATGAGTGCGAGATCTTTATACGTGTAATGAGCAAAAAGTATCTTTTCATCAAATTCTAAGAATTCAGTGATCATCCAGTAGGAGTTGGCACTGATCCATACAGCAATGGCGAGATTATGACAGAGTTCAGAAACGATATGTCTTGTTCTCCAACTTATGACCAATGCAATAATAAGCGTAGGAAAGATCATGGAGATGCCAAAAACAGCAAAGCCTAAACACCAGGCCACATCTTTAAACAACCAGAATACGATGTGCAGATTTTCCATTTTGCGATAGCGCAAGGGAATAATATAGTCTTGTTTGCTCCCGCCAGGTTCAGCCATTGATTTTAGTTTTTTGAAGGTAATGGCTGCAATATTAATTTTTTGTCACCAATCAGCGGCTTAAAATGCGTGTAAATCTTGTGACATCAGCGGCTGGGGTCATAGGTTTTCCTTCCGTCAGGTATTGTGCAAACTCATGGGCAAAATAAGGAGCCAACGAACATCCTTTTGTTCCCATTCCATTAAAGACACCCACTGACGGATGCAAAGGATGTAATCCTACAAAAGGTCTTCTCTCCATATTGGTCGGACGTTCAGCAGCCATATGATCTAAAATCTGATAGGGCAGTTTCAACCAATATTTCAGTTGTTCTTCTGTTTTCATCCTGAAAGTTTCTGATGGATTAAGATCTGTAAAATCCCATTCATAGTTAGAACCTATCCACCATAACCCATCTTGCCAAGGAACCAGATGGATACCTTGTTTATAAATATTGGTAGCAGGCAATCCTTCAATAGCAGCGATGATGGCTTGACCTTTATTCGGCGCATAAGGTAATAGATGGAAGTATGGATTTTGAAAGCCGGCAGCCCCTTCACAACAAATGATTGACTTCGCCGTGATATGTTGATATTGTACTTCAGATGCTTTGATGGTACAATCTTTCCAATCAAATCTTTGTTCTAATAAAATACCTTTCTGTTGTAATTTTTTTCTCCATTCTTTTAATAAGCGGTTTAGATCAATCAACCAGCAAGGATTGATTTCTCCAACTCCAAAATCAAACTGAAAAAAAGATCTTAGTTCTTCAATTTCATCAGGTATGCGCAGGTATTCTTGTTCTTCCGGTAATCTTTCTTTGAAAGCCAACATCATTTGTGGTGTTGGATGAAAATCCAGAATATTGGTTTGCCTGATCAGGGAGGTATTTAATTCTTTTTCAAATGCGCGATACACTGCTACCGCAAAAGGCATGATCTTTTCAATTTCCCAGGTTCGTACAATTCTTCTGCCGGTAACCGGGTTGATTACACCACTGGCTACTTTAGAAGCGGTATAAGGACCTGGTTCATCTATGACCAGAACTGTTTTACCTGCCTTCAATAAGTTATGACTCAGCATTGTTCCACAAATCCCTTGTCCAACGATTATATAATCCACCACCATATTCGTAAGCGATAATAAGCTGCAAAGTTCATTAAATAGGTTCATTCTTTTGCATGGAATATCTTTTATCCTTTCTTGAAACCGTCAATCCAAAAATAATATGACGCAGGCATCATTATTGGGTTGGGCTGTGTCATGCTTCAAAATCAATTGCATGAAAAAACTGTGGATGGGTTTATTACTGCTGTGTATTTGTTCTGAAACGATAACAGCACAATCAAAAAAATTTCGATTAACACTATTGCCAGAGGCCGGCTTGGTAAGTTTTGATGGAAAGAGTGGAAGCGGCTGGGGGCTATATGCAAAAGGATCATTTGTTACCGGTTCAACAGGAGCATTAACGCTAACAACAGGAATAGGAAGAGCTAGTTTGAAGAAGCTGATTGGTTCCTCTGAAGACTATGTCATACGCTCTATCCCTGTATTGCTTGGATATGAACATGCCATGGGGAATTTCAGAATAGAACCACAACTAGGTTTGGGAGAGTTGGGTGGTAAATATACTTTGTCGGGAGTGGTAGCTCGTCCATCCGTTGCTTCCTTATTTTCAGCACTGACCCTTAGATACCAATGGAAACCGATATCGGTTGGTCTCAGAGCCCAATACCAAAAATCCATTGAAGGAAAAGAGGTAGGAACATGGTATCGTTCAAGAATGGGATTTTACACCATTCAGGTAGGTATGCCCCTGGTGAAATGATCTTTGATTTTTTGATCAAAAAATCAAACTTATTCTTCTACCCTCAATATCATTCCCCCCGAATTGGCTGTAAACTCAGGTGCGTACATACATTGGATACTTGCATTACCTGTTGAGAATACGCCGGTGTGGGTGATGTATACAGGATAGTCGAATACATAAGTCCCTTTATTCAGTTGACCAATAAAGAAATTTGTACTGGCATCTTTGGTGCTTTCATAATAGCCAAGTCTGTCTTGCCACTTGAATCCACTCAACACATTCACAGGTTCCATGGTGGCAGATCTGGTATCTTTTAGGTGGAGGTATTCCATCGGACGATCACTTTTGATGATCATTCTGACGATTACTTTATCGCCGGGTTTTACCACATCATTTTCTTTTAATGCTTCCAGTACTTTGCCGGCATTGCTATTTTTCTCAACAAACAATTCTTTGGTAATTGACAATGGAGTTGCAGAAGGAGTGATCTTATCCATATCCTCAAAATATTGCCAATGTACAGCACCCCATGATATGGATTCCTTAGATCCTGTTCCTTTTGTTTGTACCGTGATTTGAATATTTCCCATCTCTGGTTTTACCAACCTACCCTCTACACGTTGCTGGTAATAACCTGTACCTACTTCTTTTGTATGGGTTTGGTTATTATAAAGTGTATTACCTAATTGGATGGTAATATTTTTATCTGTGTGCAGCAGGTCTGTACCTGTCATAATCAATGAATAAGCGGCATCGGCAGTTGCTACTGTGGTATTCCAATGATTGGTTTGTTTGTTCAGCAGCAACCAGTTTCTGGCGTGATTAATACTTTTTTGTCCGCCTACAAAATTTTGATCTTGCAAGACTTCTTGCAAAAATTGGATCACTGTACTTTGATGTTCTATCTGTGAAGTATACCATGAATAGCCGGATCGATCTTTCCAATAAACGGTTGCTTTTGATGGATCTTCCACAGCATTTTCTAAAACAGGGCTAAGAATATTTACATTCACAAACCTCTTTTCGTTATTTCTAAAATAAACCAAGCCTAACAAAGACTTATTGTAAATACTTTGTCTTTGAATATTCTTCTTACCAAGATCATAATAATAGCTATAAGCATCATAAGTACCGGTTTGCTGAATATCTCTAAAGAAACTTCTCATATACAGATACTGAAGTTCAAATCCGGAAAGTATCGGCTTGATAGAATCGAGCTTTGCAGCTTTTAATACACGGTAGTCTCTAGTGATACTAGCATCAAGGAATTTTATGGCTTTATCGATGAGGGGTTTAAGTCTGATAGCAATATCCGGTGTCATCGCTCCCAGTCTTTTTAGTTTACCAATACCTGTCATGACATAATTGGTCATATATCGATCTGCATAACCACCTTTAAACCAACTAAAGCTACCATCGGGCAGTTGCATGTCTTCTAATTTTTTGATCAATTGATCTGATTGTTGGTTCATGCGAAAGACATCAAATAATAACGCCAAGTTTTTGTTTTTCTGTTCTTGTGTTTCGGCTTCAAAAACCCAAGGTGTTTCTTCCAGCATTACTTGTTTCAAAGATTCGTTCAATTGCAGTTTGCTTTTCAAAGCAACCGTATCTTTTTGCCAAGCTTCAAATACTTTTTTGATTTTGGCATCCTTATTTATGATATAGTGTGCCAATGCATTTGCATAAAACCTATTAAAGGTTTGTTCAACGCACTCATATGGGTATTCCATGAGATAGGGTAGAGAACGGATGGCTTCCCAAATGGGATTGGCTGTGTAGCTGATGGTTAATGCTTCATGTGTTAAACTCGGACTATTGGCATTGATGAGTTTTTCAAAACGAAATTTTTGTGTGGTATCTTTTGTAATGAGGATGGGTAAACTTTCAGTCACCAATTGTCTGTTTGTCAAGACAGGAAGCGTATTTTCTTCGCCATCACTATAATTACCTGCCTTTGCTACCAATCGCCAAGTAAGGGCACGATTGAAACTAAAAGGTATTTGGATAGGAAATTTTACAACTGAACTCTGTTTAGCAGGTACGGTAAAATATTGTGAAGGAAATACATTTTGAAACCAGCCATCCACTAAAGAACCCGCACTTGCATCAATGAGTTCCAGCATTATTTGTCCTGATAGCTCCTGATCACTTAAGTTAGAAACTTTGGCACTGAATTCCATTTTATCGCCTTCACGCATGAATCGAGGAGCATTGGCTTGCACCATTAAAGTTTTCTGGGTAATGACATCAGCTTGACCACTGCCAAAAGCTAGGTCTTTGTTATGTGCTATCGTCATCCATTTCCATTGTGTAACTGCTTCCGGCATCGTAAAACTGAAACTGTAATTGCCGGTACTGTCTGCATGTAGATGCGGATAAAAAAAGGCTGTTTCATTAAAATTTTTACGAATGACTACAGGCGTTTGAGCATTTTTTGTGGTAATAATCAAAGCACCCTTTTCGGCTTTCTGTCCAAAGCGTTTAACTGCTTCAACCGGCTCGAGATACTCCGAAGAAATAATATCGGCAGGATTAATATTCGAAATACTAGGCACAATGACACCATCCACTAATAACAAACTACCCGGCACTATCGTAGAAATACCTGCTCCTCTAATTTTAATATCACCATATCCTACAGAAGCATCATAAGAAAATAATCCCGTGGCGGTATCGTCATTAAGACCGGTAGTAGCTTTTTTAGCAGCGGCTGTTAAAACCGATGGCGGACTCATGGCTTTATTCTGATCCATCAACTCATTGCGATGGTTACTAAAATAATACTTCGATGTGTATTGCAAACTTTCTATCAAATGCTTTTTTGCTTGGATAGAAAGCAAGCTAGAAGGCTGTTGAGACCAATATTTAAGATTCTGAACCATCAAATCTTCGGAATTTGTGGCTATTCTGTCCAGCTCAACCTCTTCATACTGAACAAATGGAATGTCTACGTATTTGGCTAAAGATTGTTGTATGGTGAAATTATCTCCGGCATAGAAATAATTATTCCATCTGTTATTCAGCCATAATGCCGGTTTTTGCCATTGATGTTGCTTGAATTGATCTAAAGAAGCATCATACATGCCGGTGAGTACCTCGGCATCCGTATGATCACCTTTTAAACCCTTGATCTTGATCGTCCAATTTTCTTTACTTCCAGGTTCCGTTTTATTGCGATAAGAACTGTATTCAACATCCAATTGTTTATTGGTCCATGGAACATCGATCATGTATGTTTGTGTATACATCCTATTGTGAATCACATAGGCTTGTGTAATCATCATACCGCCTCTATCTGTTTCGGTTGGAGAAAAACGGATATCTGTCAATCCATTCTTGCGGGTTTGATATTCAAGAACAGCTTTTTTATTAAAGCGTTCTGTTTTGCTGATGACAAATATTTCATTAGCTGATGCTCCATGAATAAATACAGCAGTATCCCCTGGTTCAACCGTTTCTTTCTTTGTGAAAGTAAAATCATATTCAGGTGAGGGTAACTGTCTTGATACGGAATTAAATACCTTGACATAATTCACTGTTTTTACGACAGGGCCATTTTTATCCTTGGTTGTTGCTACTATTTCATAATGACCGGGTGGCAATGGTTTTGTCAAGAGAAACTTATCCGTATTTTTTGTATCAATATTAGTTTGTTGCAACACAGATACTCTTGACCATGTGGATGGATCGGATTCATTTTCATACTCATCATTAGGAAATAATGAGATGAAATCTTTTGGATTGTATAAGAATAGGTCAGGACGTTCCCATAATCTTTTTTTGATCAGTCTATCTGGATGTTGAAGTGAGGTGATTTTTATTTGAACAATGGCGGGTTCTTTTTCATTACTTAAATTGGTTGTTAATACAGGAATCTCTTTAAATAGATTAGCATCTGCCCATTCAGGTATAGTTAGAGAAAGCGATAGTGAGGTATTGCCGGTAGTGATGGCAGTTTGAGCATTTCTTGTTTCGCCATTGGCATCTGTGACCGTTGCGCTGACAGAGAAATCAAATAATTGATTGGATTCTTTATCAATATTAATATCGTCAGTAGTGGCTTTGAATTTGATTTGAAAATTACCTGCTGCATCTGTCGTGAGAATTCCTTGGCTGATCTCTCTTCTGTTATAAGAATTGGTGGGTCTTTGACGGTAATTGTAATACCGAAATCTCACATCTCTTGTTACAGTATATGTCACTTTTGCGCCATCAATGCTATTCCCTGCGAATGCTCTAGCAGTACCGGAAACTGTGATGCTGTCATTGAGTTGATAAGCTTCCTTAGGTTTTTCTAGTATTACAGAAAATGTTGGTCGCTTGTATTCTTCAACTGAAACATAGGCAGACGAATTACCATATTCTCTTTTGGTATAGATAGAGTAGCTGCCGGTGAGCCCTTGCATAGGCAAAGTGAAACGGCCACTAAATGACCCATAACTATTCAACTGATAGCGAGCAGAGTCAATCGTTTTTCTGTTGACATTTTGTAAGTACACCCAAATTGAATCCTTTGTACTGATCACTTTGTTTTGTTGGGTCACATAGTCTTTCATGGTGCCAATACCTTTGAAAAATAAGGTTTGTCCGGGTCTATAGATGGATCTGTCTGTAAAAAATAAAATTCTTTTCGTTTTATTTTCATAGTCAGCTATTTCACTGCTCTCAGTAAGTTCCTTTGTTGTTGGTTCGAAATAATTTTCATATTCAGTTCTGCTAAATGAAAGACGATCATTTTTGGTTTCAAAAGTATACTTGTAAGTTGCGTAGCTTTTTTTCTCAATGAAATTTAGATAGCCGTTTTTATCAGTCGTTTTTTTGGCAAGCAATTTTAGCTGATACTTATACAATGCAGAGTTATAAGTGTTTTCAAAGATTGATACAGTTACATTAGCCAATGGCTTACCTGTTTCACGATGTACTACAAAAATGTCATTTTTATTCTTGATATAACTAATATTGGAAATGATGAAACGTTGATGACTTAGTTTACTAACGTCATTATTTTTGAACATAGGGTCATTCGAGCATAATAATTCATATTCCCCAGATGGTAATTCAGGTAAGGCAATTTCAACACCGTGGTATTGATGATCTGTTGTTTTTGGTAAGATTTGAGCAATGGTTTTAAATGGAGAGATCGATACTATTTTTTCCCAAAACTCATTTTTCCATACCTCAGCTTGCTGATCGTCATTTCCGGCTTTTAGAATACGGATATATAATGTATCAATATTTTTATATGCTACGCGCGCTCGAAATTTTTTATTAATTGGGTTGACATGTTCTGTCTTGATAGACCAACTCGGAACTGTTATTTCCGATAAAAGTGTTCGCATTTTTTGTACGGCAGGTAGGCTGGTATCAAAACTTGATTGTACATCAGTGATTATTTTTTTTGCATGGGTAAGTGCATATCGGTGTGTAGTATCTAAAAAAGGTTGATACGAGTCGCCTTTTCTTTTTTCATTAGCTGCTAAAGCGTACCAATACGAAGCGATAGCAGGAGTGCTAGGATATAATGCAGTAGTCTTTTTCAGGGTATTTTCATAATGATGATCTTTGTTGGGAAATCTAGCTTGTTCATATGCCCATTCGATTCTTTCAAGATTGAATTGAAGTAGCCATCCCAAACTGTTTCGGTTTTTATGCTTTCTTAAAAGTTGCTGGTATAACTGTAGTGTTATGAAATGATGTGCATCATCATTCGGGGAAGTAAATTTTGTTTCTATAAATTCATTCAATTCATTCAATACAGCAGGATCTTGTAAGGAGAAAAAATCACTGGTTCTGCTGACGAAATACTCTTCAGATTTATAAAAACCAATCGCTTCCACTAAGCATAGATCTGCCAGGTCAAGCGGGGCATAAGAATAATGGCCTTTGATAAGAATGGCATCATATTGATCTACCGTAATTTTCTCAAGAGAAGAAATATGTTTTAAAATTTCCTTGAATTGCAGAGCAATGTTTTTCCTGATGTCATCAATAGTCCATGTATTGATATCTGTATTTTGATTATTCACAACAGACTTTCTGTTGTAAATGACCCATCTATTGTTTTGAAAATATTTTTGTAATTGTTTATTGAATAGTAAGCGATATAAGCTTTGTACAACGGGATCGTTATTGTTTTTTATTTCTGCTTGGAGATCGGCGGCTATTTCAATAGGTCCTTTTGCTGAAACAATATTTTCTAAAGAATAACGATAAATCAAACATTTAATCTTTTGAGCGGGGAGGTTTTGCTTATTTGCTCTCTCATACAGTTGGTTTACTTTATCCAGAGCTGTTTTCGTCAAACCATTTTTTAATATCAGTGTATCAATGTGTAACCATTCTCTGGTAAAACTGGTGTCTTTTTGTTGGGAGAATGAATTGATGGATACGAATAATAAAACTGCGAAAAGAAACTTCTTGAGCATCATGCAATGAAATTTGGTAGAAAAATACGTCCTATTTCATAGGGATGCAAACATCCTGTAATATTCATACAAAGTGAATTGGATTAACAAAAGTTTAGGGCAAAAAAGAAGCTTGCAGCAATTGCTACAAGCTTACCCCCAATTTGTAGTTGTTGTTTATCCCTGCGGACTGATTTTCCAACAAATGCAATTTCCAATTTTTTAATGATGACGCAATACCTGTAAATGGGTATTTTATCTTGGTAACAATTAAATAATAGGGAAAGAAATAAGAAACAAGGAACATGAAACAAGAAAGTTTCAAGTGAGTAAGCGACAATTTTAAATAGCGCCGGACTTTAGTCCGGCGAAAAGAGAATAGGAGATAAGGGTGAATCTATAAAACAAGAAGAGGAAGTCTCAAAAGTAAAAAGAAGGCTTTGAGAATCGCCTAAATGAAAACTTTCTCCATCAGGTACCCGAATAAAAAGAGGCTGTATCGGACTTTTGATACAGCCTCTTGTAAAAGAAAATGATATGAATTTGCTGATTACTTTTTGAGAGCTGCAGCCATTGTTTTACCAATGTCAGCAGGGCTGGCTACTACATCGATACCACATTCTGCCATGATTTTCATCTTAGCTGCTGCAGTGTCATCGGCACCACCAATAATAGCACCCGCATGTCCCATACGACGACCCGGAGGAGCGGTTTGGCCTGCAATGAAACCAACTACCGGTTTTGTTTTATTGTCTTTGATCCAACGAGCAGCTTCTGCTTCCATGCTTCCGCCGATCTCACCGATCATGATGATACCATCGGTTTCAGGATCGTTCATTAATAATTCAACGGCATCTTTTGTAGGTGTACCAATGATGGGGTCACCGCCAATTCCGATGGCTGTACTGATACCTAAACCTGCTTTCACCACTTGGTCAGCAGCTTCGTATGTGAGTGTACCACTCTTAGAAACGATACCGATGCGACCCGGTTTGAAAATAAAGCCTGGCATGATACCTACTTTTGCCTCTCCTGCAGTAATAACACCCGGACAGTTAGGTCCGATCAAACGGGTATTTTTACCCAAAAGATAGTTTTTAACTTTCACCATATCCTGAACAGGAATACCTTCTGTGATACATACAATCAGGCTAATTCCTGCATCGGTAGCTTCCATGATCGCATCTGCCGCGAAAGCAGGGGGAACGAAAATGATACTTACATCTGCACCTGCAATTTTAACTGCATCAGCTACGGTATTGAATACCGGACGATCCAAATGCGTTGATCCGCCTTTGCCCGGTGTTACACCGCCAACTACATTGGTACCATATTCAATCATTTGGGTAGCATGGAATGTACCTTCTGTTCCGGTAAAGCCCTGAACAATGATCTTCGAGTTTTTATTCACTAATACTGCCATGGTAATGGTTTCTTGTATTTGAAATTTGCGGCAAAAATAGGAGAAAATGAACGGATACCACCCAATGATCCAAACTTTGTTCAATAGATACCTCAGATCAGCGTCCGATGCTGAAAAATGAAGAGTATTCAAAATTCAAACTCGCCCAGTAACTCTGCCAATCTGCTTTTTCATCCCCATTGAGTCTTTCCATATAAACAGCACTTACCATAAATGGACCTGAATATCTTTTCACAGTCACTGTTCCGCGGTTATTCGTGCGGTATTCCTGCATCTGTGTCGCGCCATTTTTTTCTCGGTGCCAAGTCTTTACCAGCAAATTGACCAATGGCTTCCCCTTGAATAATACCCTGAATTTCACAGTTGGTAGGTTATCGGAAGGTAACCTGGCAGGGCTGGCGTAGGGGTTTTCAAATGGAATTATATCGAGCGGAAGAGTTGTCGGCTCAATACAGGCATCTGTTTTTACATCACCTACCTGGATAATGGTTTTTACAGAACGCTGATAGTATTCCTTACCCGGCTTTTGATTTTCATTATTTTTTTGCCGGAAATCCAGCGCTGTCTGCAGTCCATCTTCTTTCAAATAATCATTGAATTTGTCGCCTTCCAACTCAATATGTGAATTGATACTGTTGAATACCACCATATGCGTGCCTTCGACTTGTAATGGCAACCTGATGGAATCTCCTTTTTGGATGGATAGTTTGTCAGCAATATCCACCATTGTTCCATTGGGGAGATAATGGGTGAGTCGTTTGATTTTTTCTTTATTACCAGTCCAATTTTCTCCTGTGAAATTTTCACCCACCTGAAAACGAATCAATGCGATGTCTCGGATGGTATAAAAATATTTATCAGGGGCCAGCCAAAACTCGTGAGCGGAGAGTAAAAAGGCTGCCATGAGAAAAAAGAATGACAAAAACAGTTTTTTCATTACTGCAATGTACTTAAATGAAATCGTAATACAGCCGAGTACGGAAGACTAGTTAGGTGGTTGAAAATAGATCATCTGAAGCATGGATTTATTGCCACTGTCCAAGGGACTCCTTCGGACAGTGGCAATTTATATTACTAAACCACTATAATTTATAGAACAACCTACTATCATTACCAACAGCACTGGTTACTCTCAAGAAATAAGGACCTGTTTTTAACTCTACAGCCGGAATTTCAATAAAATTATTACCGCTGAGTAATCCTTTCTTGGTTTTCCATTTGATGGTGCCATAAATATCATAGATGCCAATCTCCACTTCAACACCCACTTTGACCCAGATCGTCGTTACAAAACGAGATATAACCGGATTGGGATTGATTTGGATGATTTTGATGCGCTGACTAATAGGTTCATTCACCGTACTGTCTTTTATTTCGAATACTTTACATACTTCACTACTACAACCCGCAGCCGTTTTTATTTTCAGACAAACTGTATAGATACCTTTTTGGCGGTATTCTTTTTCCGGTGCAACTATATTTCCACCTAATTCAGTACCGTCACCAAATTTCCATTTGCGTTCAATGATACTGTCACCAGGAACAGCTGTTGAACCCACGCTATTGAATTTGATTTTTTTCTGCGCTAGTCTTTGATCAGAGAATGTTGCAACACATCGGTTATTCGGAGCTGTGTACGTGATGTTCTCACAATACCTGCTCTCACAACCTTTTGCTGTTTTAATAACCAAGCAAACATTGTACACCCCTGATTTACGATATTGATAGATTGGGTCTTTTCTATTGCCTGTTAAAGCGGCAGCGCTATCACCAAAATACCATGTTCTGCTGATGATACTATCACCCTGTGGTGCTACCGCGCCCAGACTATTAAATTGTATGGACTGTTCTTTCTTTGTATAACTAAATATGGCTTTACAATACAAAGGTGGATTCGCAATCGTAGGATCTTTAACAAGAATGGTACTGCAATACATAGCTTCACAACCCTTGGCAGATTTTATTTTCAAACAAACGGTGTAGGAGCCGGTGTCTTTAAACGTTTTTGAGACACTCATTTCATTCCCATCAATAGCCGTTCCATCACCCAAAATCCAGATGCGCTGTATGATGCTGTCGCCATTGGATGCCAAACTTCTGGCACTGTTAAATCTAAAACTGCGATTACCGTTTTTTTCAAACGTATACATGGCAGTACAAATAAGAGGTTCTTCAATTTCAATAGTAGTACAATACCTGCTTTCGCAACCTTTGGCGGTTTTTGTATACAGACATACTTGGTATTTACCGGATTTGCTGTATTGGTACACAAGTTCTTTAGCGCCACTTTCTATTATTTTGCCATCACCCAAAATCCAGCCATACTTAACAATACTATCATTGTTGATAAAACTGCTGGTGCTATTGAAGACTACTTTTTTTCCATCTATTCGGAAACTGAATTTAGCCTGACAGGTAAGCGTTGGTTTTACGATTGAGTCGCGTACAATGATGGTTGCACATACTTTGCTTTCGCAGCCCTTTTGCGTTTTAATGTATAGGCAAACATTATACACACCGGTGTCTTTAAATTCTTTTAGTGGACTAATTTCTCTTCCCTCAAGTATGCTGCCATCACCGAAAATCCATTTTCTAAGGAGGATACTATCACCGGCAGGTACCGTACTATTTTTTGAACTGAATCGAAATGTTTTTCCCTGAAGCTTTTCATATGTCAGTACTGCTTTGCAATTCGCTGGTGGAATGCTACTACCAGGTGTACAGAGTATAAAATTACTTTCTGCGTAGTTGCTGGTGTTATTGATATTGGGATGATTGATGAGTAGTTGCCCATCACAATTCTCTGTACTCACTTTTATTTTCGTAATAGTACTGTTACATCGAATCGTATCTATATAAAAACCATTTGGATTGGTTTTTACTGTTTTGACTATACAACAAGCGGCAGACACACTACTGCTATCGATTCTAATAGTGATTACTTTGTTGCCAGCAGGTTGACCATTGCTGTATTTTACGGTACCTTTTACTATAATGGTATTCGCAAAACTGCCCAGCGGAAGTAATAAAAGCATGAGACGGCAGATCAATCGAATGACGTTTTCCATAGGTTTAGTTTTTTGATCTCTTTAACAGATACCATCTTTTTCAATACCGCAGTCCAGACCTAATATTTTTTTAATAGCGCTACTATTCTAAGTCAAAAATCTCTGCCTTATCTCTGGTTACTTCAATTCTCTGCGGTAAATAAAACATAGTTTACTGCAGAGAGCATGCAAAAGGAGTGTTTACGCAGCGGCATTTATTAATCGGGAACTTTTTTGGGGTAATTGGGAGAAAAATCAGGCATCCGACATCCGACATCATAAAATCCCCCCAAACCCCTACTTTTGCGGCAGAAATAAACCTTATTATGGCAACTACATCAGACATCAGCCGTGGCATGATTTTAAAGCTAGACGGCAGCTTATATTCAGTGGTAGAATTTGGTGAGAACAAAACAGCCCGTGCAGCAGCAAAGGTTTGGGCCAAGCTGAAAGGGGTGGATAACAAACGTTCTATTGAAAAAACCTGGAACAGTGGAGAAAACATTTTCCCAGTGCGTGTGGAGAAAAAAGCTTTTCAGTTCTTGTACAAGGACGAAAGTGGTTTTAACCTGATGAATAATGAGACATTCGAGCAGATTGCGCTGGCGGAAGAAATGATTGACGCTCCTCAGTTTCTGAAAGATGGTTCTGAGGTGTTTGTTTATATCAATACCGAAACAGATCAACCTATTGGTGCTGAATTACCTGAAAAGATTGTTTTAAAGATCACTTATTGTGAGCCGGGTTTAAGAGGTGATACAGCTACCCGCGCCCTAAAAGCCGCTACTGTTGAAACAGGTGCTACCGTAATGGTACCCTTGTTTGTGGAAGATGGCGAACTGATTCGCGTAAACACCAAGACTGGTGATTATGTAGAACGTGTTAAAGAATAATGAAATTCGTTTATAATAGGAAAGGCACTTTCGGGTGCCTTTTTTGGTTACAAAGGATAGTTGACAGTTGATAGTTGACAGAAAGAAGGATATTGTATTCCTATCAACTATCAACTGTTAAATATCAAGTGTCAACCTCAAAAAAGAATATCCCAAAATCAAAGAAATCCCCTGTTTTTATCAAAAAAAAGCTATTTTGCCCCTCGATTTGACCTAAACTAACCGATTTTACCCCAAAAATTGCCATTATGGATTTAAAGCAAATTCACGAGTTGATCAAGATCATCAATAAGAGTAATATTGGTGAAATCAGTATAGAAGATAAAGATGGTAAGGTAACCATCAAGCAGAAAGAAGAGCCTGCAGTAACAGTAGCTGCTGCTCCTGCGCAGGTTTTCCATACGGCTCCTGCTCCTGCTCCTGCCACAGCCCCAGCACCCGCTGCTGCAGCCCCCGCGGCACCTGCTGCTCCGGCTCCTAAGTCAGACAACCTGATCACGATCAAAAGTCCTATGATTGGAACTTTTTATCGCAGAGCTTCTCCCGATAAGCCTGTTCTTGCAGACGTAGGTGCAGAAATCGCACCCGGAAAAGTGGTTTGTATCATTGAAGCTATGAAGCTGTTCAATGAGATTGAAAGTGAGATCAGCGGTACCATCGTTAAAGTATTGGTGGATGACGCAAGTCCGGTGGAATATGACCAGCCACTGTTTTTAGTAGAGCCGAAATAAATAATTTGAAAATGAGGTAATTTGTCCCGCATTTTTTGCGGGATGAAAATAGGATATCCTGTTTTCAAATTTTCGAATTATCCATTAATACTTTCATTTTCAAATTTTCAAATTTTCAAATTTTCAAATTACCTCAATGTTCAAGAAAATATTGATTGCCAACAGGGGAGAGATTGCACTTCGTGTAATTCGTACCTGTCGTGAGATGGGGATCAAAACAGTAGCCGTTTATTCTACAGCAGATAAAGACAGTTTGCATGTGAAATTTGCGGATGAAGCTGTTTGTATTGGAAAACCCCATGGAGTTGATTCTTATTTGAATATACCGCACATTATGGCTGCGGCTGAAATCACCAATGCAGATGCTATTCATCCGGGTTATGGTTTCTTGGCTGAAAATGCCCGCTTCTCTCAGATCTGCGCCGATCATGGTATCAAATTCATTGGTCCTACACCTGAGATGATCAATAAAATGGGTGATAAGATCACTGCAAAAGAAACCATGATCAAAGCCGGTGTACCTGTGGTGCCGGGCGGAGAAGGATTATTGGATAGTGTGGAAGAAGCAAAAAAACTTGCTAAAGAGATCGGCTATCCTGTTATCCTCAAAGCAACTGCCGGTGGTGGTGGTAAAGGTATGCGTGTTGTGAACGAAGAGAGTGAACTAGAGAGAGCTTATACCACTGCAAGAACAGAAGCAGCTGCTGCATTCAAAAACGATGGCGTTTATATGGAGAAATTTGTGGAAGAGCCTCGTCACATTGAGATCCAGGTTGCTGGAGACCAATATGGTACTGTTTGTCATATGAGTGAGCGTGATTGTTCTATTCAACGTCGTCACCAAAAACTGGTAGAGGAATCTCCCTCACCATTCATGACACCGGAGCTTCGTAAAAAAATGGGTGAAGCTGCTTGTAAAGCTGCAGCTGCCATCAATTATGAAAGTGTCGGAACAATTGAATTCTTGGTTGATAAACATCGCAATTTCTACTTCATGGAAATGAATACCCGTATTCAGGTAGAACATTGTGTTACGGAAGAAGTGATCAATTTTGATTTGATCAAAGAACAAATCAAAATTGCAATGGGTGAGAAGATCAGTGGAAGAAACTATGAACCGCAAATGCATGCAATTGAATGTCGTATCAATGCAGAAGATCCATACAATGATTTCAGACCTTCTCCTGGTAAAATAACAGTGTTACATACTCCGGGTGGACATGGGGTTCGTGTAGACAGTCATGTGTATGCCGGGTATGTGATTCCTCCTTATTATGATTCTATGATCGGTAAACTGATCACCATCGCACAAACTCGTGAGGAAGCTATTGATACCATGTACCGTGCACTGAGCGAGTATGTGATTGAAGGGGTGAAAACAACCATTCCATTCCATTTGCAACTCATGCAGAATGAAGATTTCAGGAAAGGAAATTTCACTACTAAGTTTTTGGAAACATTTAAGATGAAATAAACTGAATCTAATTTTTATTAAGCCCCAATATTTTCTTGGGGCTTTTTTATTATACACTTTTCATCATTGAAATATTATTTTTAGTAGTAAATGGTTTTTATGAATAGAAAATTATGGATCCATATTTATACTTTGTTTTAGTGATTATTGTATGTGGCTGTGGAACAAGTTCTTCTATTTTGCCTCATGAAGGCTATGCTCAAGTAAAAGGAGGACGAGTATGGTATCGCGTATTTGGTGAAGGCAAAGGCACGCCCATCATGATGTTACATGGTGGTCCGGGTGGAACCAGCAGATCGTTTTATCAGTTTGAAGAGATCGGAAAAGATCGCCCCGTTATTATTTTTGATCAACTGGGTGGAGGCAGATCAGATTATCATACCGATACAATATTGCTGACTGTAGATAATTTTGTAGAACAAGTGGAAGCAGTACGAAAAGAATTAGGATTAACCTCTTTTTACTTGCATGGACATTCGTGGGGAACGGCGTTGGCTTTAGAGTACTATCTCAAATATCCTCAAGCTGTAAAAGCGATTTCATTTAATAGTCCATACTTCAGTACAAAAGTTTGGAAAGCAGATGCTGATACGCTGATTGCATCTTTACCCGATTCTATTCAACAATACATAAGGACAGGAGAACAAACCCATACATTCGACTCGCCTGAATACCAACGAGCCAATATTTTTTTTGTGAAAAATTTCGGATTGAGGACAGAGCGAAGAAAAAGTCATCTCGATACTGCTGATGTCAAGAGTAATAAATTCATTTATCGCTACATGTGGGGACCCACTGAGTTCACTGCTACAGGTTCTTTGCTGAATTATGATCGCATTGAAAGCTTGAGAACCATTCGAGTACCGGTACTTTTTATTACGGGAGCATTTGATGAAGCCAGACCACAAACAGTACAGCGTTTCCAGCAAATGATACCGGGAGCAAAGTTTACTGTGATACCCAACGCCGGTCATTCAACGATGCATGATAATAAAGAAGAGAATATTAAAGTGCTGAAAGCATTTCTTGATCAACTGAAATAAAATTAGCCACAGATTCACAGATTAAATTGAATGGTAATCTGTGCATCTGTGGCTAAAATCAATGAGGTAATAATTATCTACCACCACCTCTACCGCCACCCGGACGAGTAGCAAAAATATCCATTACTTTTTTAATTTGCTCTTCAGGGATACCAGCCTTTGCCATTCTTTTTGCTCTAATCTCGCTCCACTCTTTCATTTTTGCTTGTCTGTCTTCCGGACTCATGTCTCTCAGATTTGCGCCAGCCATGATATTACGATCCATCATAATGGCAATAACCGAGTCTGTATGAACAGGTGAAAGTCCAGCAGGCTCAAGTCGCTGTTTCATCATGGCGATTCTTTCTTCAGGTGTCATTTGTGGTCCGCCACCACCTTGTGCCATTGCAGCAGAGCTGATCAGTACAACGGCTAATAATCCGATTAATTTTTTCATGTTTTTGAGTTTAGTTTTTATTAGACAGAAAGTTATCATTTAGGTTTATTCAGCAAAAGAGGTTTTCGGTGAATGGTGATTAGGTAGTGGTGAATGGGGCGATGGTAGTCCATGGTCGATGGTCCATAGTCCATTGCAAGAAATGAAGTCAATGTCATCTTCCTACTATGGACTATCGACTATGGACCATGGACTAAAAAAAGCCCCACGCCGGGAACGGCACAGGGCTATGATTGCTCAAGTCAAAAAGAAAACGTTTATCTTAAAAATAACATTTCACGATACTTAGGCAGTGTCCATTTTTCATCATCAACGAGGTGTTCCAGTTTGTCAACATGGTAACGGATCTCATCGAAATAGGTAGACTTAATAGATTCGTATGCGATGGCTTTCTCACGTGAGTGCTCAATATTGTTGGCTACTTTACGCGCTTCTACCATGGCATTTACTTTATCGTGAATCACCTGAATATGTTCGCTTACTTCTTTCAGGATATTCAGTTGGCTCTTGTAAGCAGATTCGGCTAGTCCTGCAGATTTTAATCCATTGATATTGGTCAATAATTCATTCTGATAAGAAATAGCCGCCGGAATAATATGGTTGATTGCTAAATCACCCATCACTCTTGCTTCGATCTGTACTTTCTTGATGTATTTCTCCAGTTCAATCTCATGACGTGCTTCTAATTCAACATGGGTATATACACCATTGTTTTCAAACAGTTTCTTGGCTTTGTCAGTTACAAAAGCATCCAGGGCTACCGGAGTTGTTTTCAGATTTGGTAAACCTCTGCGCTCTGCTTCTTTATGCCATTCTTCACTATAGCCATCACCTTCAAACAATACATTTTTGCTTTCTACAATGTAACGCTGAATCACTTGCATGATTGCGATTTCTTTTTTGTCACCTTTTTCAATGATTGCATCCACATCTGCCTTGAATTTCTTCAAAGTATCTGCCATGATGGTATTCAATACAGTCATGGAGATAGCACAGTTTGCAGAAGAACCTACTGCGCGGAATTCAAATTTATTACCGGTAAAAGCAAATGGAGAAGTTCTGTTACGATCGGTATTATCCAGCAATAACTCAGGGATGCTGCGATGTAAATCAAGTTTCAGGATCGCTTCATCTTGTTCATCGAACTTGGTGCTAACACGGGTTTCGATATCCGATAAAACCTTCGCTAGGTATTGTCCAACGAATACTGATATGATAGCAGGAGGAGCTTCGTTGGCACCCAGACGATGATCGTTAGGAGCAGAAGCAATGGCTGCGCGCATGATATCAGCATAGTCATGAACCGCTTTGATCGTATTCACGAAGAAAGTCAGGAACATGAGATTGGTCTTCGGTGTTTTACCTGGAGCTAACAAGTTCACACCTGTATCCGTAGCCATACTCCAGTTATTGTGTTTACCACTACCGTTGATACCTGCGAATGGTTTTTCATGCAACAATACTACCAGCTTATGGCGCTTGGCAACACGTATCATGACATCCATCAATAAAGTATTGTGGTCAACTGCGATGTTTACTTCTTCGAAAATAGGAGCACACTCAAACTGAGCAGGCGCTACTTCATTGTGACGAGTACGCAAAGGAATCCCCAGTTTATAAGATTCTTGCTCGAAGTCACGCATAAATGCATACACTCGCTCAGGGATAGATCCAAAATAATGGTCTTCCAATTGCTGTCCTTTTGCAGGAGCAGCACCAAAAACGGTACGTCCGCACTGGATTAAATCCGGGCGGGCAGTAGCCAATGCTTCATCTATCACAAAATATTCTTGTTCCCAACCGAGGGTAGGGGTTACTTTGGTAACATTCTTGTCAAAATAATGACAAACCTCAACAGCAGATTTATTCAAAGCCTCAATTGCTTTCAACAAAGGCGCTTTATAGTCGAGTGATTCTCCTGTGTATGCAACAAATATGGTAGGGATACATAAAGTTTTACCCTGTCCGATTTCGATGATGAATGCAGGTGAAGATGGATCCCATGCTGTATAACCACGAGCTTCAAAAGTAGCGCGTAATCCACCGCTCGGAAATGAAGAAGCATCGGGTTCTTGTTGGATCAATGCAGCACCATCAAATTCTTCGATAGCGGTACCATCTCCTTTGAGGGTGAAGAACGAATCATGCTTTTCAGCAGTGGTTCCGGTTAAGGGTTGAAACCAGTGGGTATAGTGTGTAACGCCTTTACTTTCAGCCCAGGCACGAATGCCATTGGCAATTTGGTTGGCTACATTACGATCAATTTTTTTGCCGCCGCGGATGCTGGTGATCAAACTTTTGTAGGCTTCATCACTTAAGTATTCACGAGCTGTTTTCAGGGTAAATACATTGGTTCCGAATATTCCTGTGATTTTGGCACTGGCCGGAACGGCTGTTTCAGTGTTGTTGATGTTACTGATTGCGTCGAAGCGTAAAGACATAGGGTTGTTTTTTTTGGCTGCGTAAAATTAGGCGTAAAAAACAATAAAATATCATTTTATATAAGCTATGACATTAAAAAACGGACTTTTTGTGGAAAAAAATTAATATAGATTTTATTTTAATTTGTATGACACTTAGAAAATTTTACCCATAAATATCTGACTATTAGCTTGTTAAGCTGGGTGTAAGAATATTTTTCTATTTATGTAATCTTTTGAGCAGTTTCGCAACCTATATCAAAACCGAAAAAATGAAAAAACTTGTATTAATCGCAATGATCGCTTTAGTGAGCTCGGCTTTTACGATCATAACAGAGGATTGGAAAAAAGTAAGTGTAATGGATAAGGTAACTGTAGAAATGCCTGCTGAACCCGTTGAAGTCAATACAAATGGCGGTCCACAGAAAGTAAAAAGATGTACGGTAGCTGATTCAACGGAAATGGCCACCATCTTACTGGATTTCACTGCATTTGGTATGACTGAAGAACAGATTGAAGGCTTGAAAGATACCGAAGATTTTAAAGAGCAATTGAAAATGGGTATGACCCAGAGTGGTGGAGAAATTTTGAGTGAATCAGAGGGAAAGTACAAAGACAAGTACCTGTATTATCAGTTTGAAATCAAGACTGTAAAAGATGGTAAAACTTCAGTTTCTACCAATCGAATGGTTTTCTACAAAGCCTATGCGATTACTTTAGGATACAAAGCGGGCAAGAATGGTGAGAACAAAGAGCTGCGCGACAAATACTTCAATTCTTTGGCAATAGCTGAATAGAAGGTGAGGCTTATGGCTCATGGCTAATGGTCCATAGTACATAGTCCATAGTAAAATATGAGGCTGTATCAAAAACCTGGTACAGCCTCTTTTTATTTAAATGAATCTCAGGGTCTTTACATATCTCTTTTGCTATGGACCATGGACCATGAGCCATGAACTATAAGCCATCAAATTGTAACTAATCTTCATCTGCATCGTTCCACCTCAAAAACACCTGAGTATGAAAAAAATATGGATTATTGCTTTACTGATGATCAGTATGGGCGCTTCGTCTCAATGGAATTGGAAGAGTATTGATGGAAATGGGATTCTTAAAAAGGAAACCAGAAAAGTGCAACCTTTTACGGGTATCAGTTCCTCCGGTTCATGGGATGTAATGGTTGCTTATGGTAATAGTACGGATGTAACAATTGAGGGCGATGAAAATCTATTGGAACACATCGAGACCGTTGTCGAAAATGGTAAACTGTATATCCGTGCAAAAAAGTATGGGAATATCCGGTCAAAAAATAAGATTACAGTTTATGTAACAGCCACAAGACTTCAGCATCTTTCCCTTTCCGGCAGTGGTGATATCATTGGCAGAGGCGAATTTAATAATGAAGGAACCACCAATGTGATGGTATCCGGTTCAGGTAATATCCGATTTGAATTTGATCAATTCAATGAAATAGATGTTTCTGTATCAGGAAGTGGAGGTATCAAAATGAAGGGTACTGCTAAAGAAATCGAAGCCCGTATTAGCGGTAGTGGTAATATTGATTGTAAAGAAGTAATCTCCGATGATGCCAGTGCTCATATCAGTGGCAGTGGTAATATAAAAGTTCATGCCAACACATCTATCGATGTTCATATCTCCGGCAGCGGCAACGTACACTACTCCGGCAACGCCCAAAACATTCGTACACATAAGAATGGTAGTGGAAGAATTGTGAAGGGCTGAGAGGTGAAAAGTGAGAGGTGAAAGGTGAAAAGTGAAAGGGGGAAAGATAACTCGGTCTGATCTAAATGGGCAGTGTTCAATTTGTCCTACCATAAGCCATGGGCTATGGACTATGAACCATAAGCCAACCAACCTTTCACTTTTCACCTTTGACTTTCTTACTTACCTTCGCAGCATCATGGAAATTACCGTTCAAACCGCCGAAAAACTGCGTCTTACAGCAGAAGAATTCGAACTCATCAAGCAAAAACTAGGCAGAACTCCCAACTTTACTGAGCTATGTGCTTTTAGTGGTATGTGGAGTGAACACTGTAGTTATAAAAACTCCATTAAGTGGTTAAAAACCCTTCCCCGTGATGGTGGCAGAATGCTGGTAGCAGCAGGTGAAGAGAATGCCGGATTGATGGATATGGGTAATGGTTTTGGTGTGGTCTTTAAAATTGAAAGTCATAATCACCCCAGCGCTATTGAACCCTTCCAGGGGGCAGCTACCGGAGTAGGTGGTATCCAAAGAGATATTTTTACGATGGGGGCAAGACCCATTGCATCATTGAATAGTCTTCGCTTTGGAAATTTAAAAGATAAAAAGACACAACGTTTGTTGAGTGGTGTGGTACACGGTATTGGTCACTATGGTAATTGCTTTGGTGTACCCACGGTAGGGGGCGAAGTTTATTTTGAAGATTGTTATCATACCAACCCATTGGTGAATGCCATGAGTGTAGGTATCATGAAGGCAGGTGATATGATTAGTGCCACTGCCGCTGGTATTGGTAACCCTGTTTTCTTTGTAGGAAGTGCAACCGGTAAAGATGGTATTGGTGGTGCGTCTTTTGCATCTGCTGATATCACTGCGGAAAGTGCGGAAGAACTACCTGCAGTTCAAGTGGGAGATCCATTTCAAGAAAAGAAACTCTTAGAAGCTTGTTTGGAATTGATCGATACAGGTGCTGTTGTAGGTATGCAAGACATGGGTGCAGCAGGTATCATTTGTTCTACTGCTGAAATGAGTGCGAAAGGTGGAGTAGGGATGCGTATCGATCTGGAAAAAGTACCTACCCGTCAACAAAATATGAAAGCTTGGGAACTGTTACTAAGTGAAAGCCAAGAACGCATGTTGATCGTTGTTGAAAAAGGTAAAGAGGAAGCAGTGTTGAAAGTATTTGAGAAGTGGGATCTTTCAGCCAGTAATATCGGAGAAGTAACCGGTGACGGCTTATTGAAATTCTATATGCATGGAGAACTGGAAGCAGAAATTCCGGCACATGAACTCGTATTGGGTGGCGGAGCTCCGCAGTATACACGTGAATACCGTGAACCCAAATATTTTGAAAAGATCAATGCATTTGACATCAATAGTATTGCAGATGTAACAGATCTGAAATCTGTTGCAGAACAATTGGTTCAAATTCCCAATATTGCTTCAAAGCGTTGGGTATACACGCAATATGATAGCATGGTGGGAGCTGCGAATACTTCTACCAACTCACCTAGTGATGCAACTGTAGTATTGGCAAAGGGAACCGGAAAAGGATTAGCAGTAACGGTTGATTGTAATAGTCGCTATGTGTTTGCTGATCCATACAAAGGTGGAATGATTGCTGTTGCAGAAGCAGCCCGAAATATTGTTTGCAGTGGCGGGGAACCCATCGGTGTTACCAACTGTCTCAACTTTGGTAATCCTTATGATCCTGAAGTGTATTATCAATTCGTGAAAGCCGTTACTGGAATGGGCGATGCTTGTAGAAAATTCAATACCCCTGTAACAGGAGGTAATGTGAGTTTCTACAACCAGAATCCGGATGGACCTGTATATCCAACACCAACCATTGGTATGGTGGGTATCGTAGATGACGTACATGCGAAGATGACCCTTGATTTTAAAAATGAAGGAGATGTGATCATACTGATAGGTACACAACAAAATGATATTGCTTCTTCAGAGTACTTACATAAACTCAAAAAAGTAGAATTTTCACCAGCCCCTCATTTTGAACTGGATGAAGAATATACAGTTCAACAACTGATTGCATCATTGATCAAAGAAAAGAAAATCAATAGTGCACATGATATCAGTGAAGGTGGATTAGCCATCACTTTATTGGAAAGTGGTTTCCATCGTAACCTAGGATTTGCAGTACAAGCCAATAGCGCTATTCGTAAAGATGCTTTCTGGTTTGGAGAAGCGCAAAGTCGTGTAGTGGTGAGTTGTTCCGCCGACCAATTAAATAATATTGAAGCCGCAGCACAGAAAGCAGGTATCGCTGTTACCGTTTTAGGTACCGTTACTTCAGGCAATATTGAAGTGAATGGTGAATCTTGGGGTAATATTGAGACCTGGAAGAATTTGTATGATACTGCTATTGAAAAACTGATCAAGTAAACATGTCGGAAAACCCTTCCTATATCATTGTCACCGGTGCTGCCGGATTTATCGGTTCTCGCATGGTGAGATACCTGAATGAGCTGGGATATCGGGATTTAATATTGGTGGATGATTTCGGAATAGAGGCCAAAAGAAAAAACTGGGAAAAAACAGCATATGCACATATCGTTGAGCGATACAATCTCATAGACTGGTTGGAACTCCATCAACCCAAAATTGAATGTATCATTCACCTTGGTGCCAGAACAGATACAACGGAGTTTGATTATAGTATTCATGAAACACTCAATGTTGAATATTCAAAAGCTGTTTGGAAGTACTGTACGCTTCATCAAATACCATTGATCTACGCATCTTCTGCAGCAACTTATGGAGATGGTGCTTTTGGATACAATGATGATCATGAAGTCGTATCAAAACTGCAACCACTCAATCCCTATGGTATCAGTAAAAATGAATTTGATAAATGGGCTTTAGCACAAAATGAACATCCGCCTTTTTGGGCCGGACTCAAATTCTTCAATGTGTATGGTCCTGATGAATACCATAAAGGAAGAATGGCCAGTGTGATATGGCATGCATTTAATCAGATTCAAAAGGAGGGTTACGTAAAACTGTTCAAAAGCCATCGTCCTGATTTTAAAGACGGAGAACAACTCCGTGATTTTATTTATGTCAAAGATGTAGTGAGTGTCATTGAATGGATTCGCAAATCTATGTCCAAAGGACTCCTTTCGGAGGACCATGGACTATGGACCATGGACCAAAACGGTTTATATAACTTAGGTACCGGTCAAGCCAGAACGTTTATTGATCTAGTAAAAGCCACATTTGCCGGCCTTGATAAGGAACCGGCGATTCATTTTATCGATATGCCGGAAGATATTCGTGACAAATACCAATATTTTACCGAAGCCAATATGCAAAAACTACGCAATGCAGGTTATACAATTCCTTTCACTTCTCTGGAAACAGGCGTTACTGATTACGTAAGGAATTATCTGAGAACTTTGGGGTAAATTTGGAGGGAGCAGTATGCGTTATGGCTAATAGATCATATCCAATAGCTTACAATTGATGTTTAATCGCAAATGCTAATTTTATGTTGCTGTAAGTGTTATTCTATATGCTATAAGCTATCAACTATTAGCTCAACAAAAGCAATCGTCATGAACAAAAAATTAGCCATCATTGGTGGAGGTAATCTAGGTGCAGCTATGGCTGAAGGTTTAATCAACAGTGGATTTATCCTACCTGAACATCTTATTGTTACCAAGCGAAATATTGAATCACTAAAGCCACTTGAAGAAAAAGGAGTCATCATTAGTGATGATAATACTGCCGCAGTGAAGTATGCGGATTGTATCATACTGGCTGTGAAACCTTTTCAAATCAAAGAAGTATTAACACAACTCAAACCCTCGTTGAATGAAAAACGGCATGTGCTGGTGAGCGTTGTAACAGGTGTATGGATCAAAGATATTCGCGAGATTGTTGGTAATCAAATTGCTTTATTTCGTGTGATGCCCAATACAGCCATTGCCATTCAACAAAGTATGACCTGTATCTGTGCATCTGAAGCAGATCAAGATCAACTCTTGTATGTTACTTCTTTGTTTAATCAGCTTGGAAAGACCGTCAATATCGACGAGAAATTAATGGATGCAGCAACAGTACTAGGAGCATGTGGCACTGCGTATGCAATGCGTTATATTCGAGCAAATATCCAAGGAGGTATTGAAATTGGTTTTAGTGCGTCGGTAGCTTCTTTGATTGCAGCACAAACAGTAAAAGGCGCAGCAGAATTATTATTGACAAAAAATACGCACCCGGAACAGGAAATAGATAAAGTAACAACACCCAAGGGCTGCACCATTGCAGGCCTCAATGAAATGGAACATCAAGGATTTAGTTCTTCGCTGATCAAAGGAATTGTTACGAGCTATAAGAAGATTGTGCAGGATATGTAGAAGAATAGCTAATGGCTGATGGCCCATAGCTTATAGTAGAACCATAAGCAATAACTCATTCGCCATTAGCTATCCACTTTCTTGTAACCTAAAACTTGCTGCTTGAGGCTTGTAGCTTGAAGCTTTGCTCCCTACATTCTCTCTTTCAAGAAAGCCACTGCTTTTGCATGTGCATCTGCTGCTGCCTCTTTGTTGAATACAGGATTGCTTGGATTGGCAAAACCATGTCCGGCATCATACTTATTGGCAATCAATTTTTTTCCAGCTGCTTGCATATCGGCTTCAAATTTATTCACCACTTCAGGTGAAGGGCTACGGTCTTTATTACCAAAGAAACCAATAACATCACAGTTCAATGTTTTGAGTTTCTCAACATTGTTTTCAGGTTTTCCATAAAACATCACACAACCTGCTGCTTGTTTACCCGCCAATAATGTACTTTGTAAACTCCACATGCCACCAAAGCACCAACCTACAGTGTAGATTTTGGCATCAGTTCCTGCATAAGCAATTGCGCCTTTAATGATACTCTCAAGTCTATCAGTTTTGACAGACTGAATCAGTTTCATAGCACTATCAGCTGTGGCAGCAATTTTGCCATCATATAAATCCAAGGCAATGACATTCACATCTTCTAGGTCATTGTAATAGGTTTCACTTTCTTTTTTAATGTAATCATTCAATCCCCACCATTCCTGAATCACAAATAACCATTTGTTACTTTTTTTCTTACTCCGAATTTCATAACCCATGGCATTGGTTCCATCTGCTGCTTTGAATGTGACAGGCTTGCCTAATGGATCAGCAGCAACATATGGAATCGGGTTATCATGCATCATGGCAAATGAAGCAGTGGAGGCTTCTGCTTTGAATTGATCCATGATTTCAGTGGTAAAACAGCTCACATAACATTCCGGTGTTAAAGGCTGGGGAGCAGGTGTTTTGTAACTATAGCTGAGAAATGCGGCAGTACAAAATGCAGCGAATGTCAGCGCAACGAGTTTTTTCATAGCAAATTTTTTTTGATAAAGATGTTCACGTCAAGTTAACACATTCTAGAGCCGGTGGTTCAAAATAAAGCCGCTGTTTTTTTTATCCGTCTTTTTACTGTACGTTTGTACGACCTCTGAATTTTATTACACCGTTCATTTACAAGGTCAAATTGTTTTTTCCGTTATCTGCTTGTATTTCAATACAATAGGTATCGGTTTTTTATTGTTTCATGAACCCTGATCAGTGCTGTTGACCGATTTGTCGGACTCCGTCGCAGTTCTTTATGCAATAAAAAATGTAAGAACGGATAGGTTTTAAACGAATAAACAATACGATAAACATGGCCAAGTACATTTTTGTTACAGGAGGTGTAACAAGTAGTTTAGGAAAAGGGATCATTGCGGCTTCTCTCGCCAAATTATTACAGGCAAGAGGATTAAGGGCTACTATCCAAAAATTCGACCCTTATATCAACGTTGATCCCGGTACATTGAATCCCTATGAACATGGGGAATGTTATGTAACAGAAGATGGTGCAGAAACAGATCTGGATCTTGGTCACTATGAGCGTTTTTTAAATATTTATACCTCTCAAGCCAATAATGTTACAACCGGTCGTATTTATCAAACGGTGATCAATAAAGAAAGAGCAGGGGAGTTTTTAGGAAAGACCGTTCAGGTGGTTCCGCATATCACTGATGAGATTAAAAGAAGAATGTTATTATTAGGGGAAGACAATACATACGATATCATCATTACAGAAATTGGTGGTACCGTAGGTGATATTGAGAGTCTTCCTTTTATTGAAGCCGTACGTCAATTGCAATGGGAGTTGCCTGAAGAAGATGTAATGGTGGTACACCTTACATTGATTCCTTATTTGCGTGCTGCAAAAGAATTGAAAACAAAGCCTACACAACACAGTGTAAAAATGTTGAGTGAAACAGGCGTTCATCCGGATATTATTGTTTGCAGAACTGAAGAGCCGTTGAATAATGATATCAAACGCAAAATCGCATTGTTCTGTAATGTAAAACCGGAAGCAGTGATCGAGGCAATGGATGCATCTACTATTTATGAAGTACCCTTATTAATGTTGCGTGAGAAACTGGATCTGATCTGTTTGAAAAAATTGAATATCTCACAATACAGTGAGCCCAATCTCGATAAATGGAAAGGCTTTCTCGATAAACTAAAGTATCCAAAGAGCAAAGTTACTGTCGGACTCATCGGTAAATACATTGAGTTACAGGATGCCTACAAATCGATCCTCGAAAGTTTTGTACATGCAGGTGCTATGAATGAAGTAAAAGTACAGGTAGTGAATGTGCATAGTGAATACATTACACAAGAGAATGTGGCAGAAAAGCTTGAAGGGTTGGATGGATTGCTGGTAGCACCCGGTTTCGGTCATCGTGGTATTGAAGGAAAAATCATTGCAGTACAATATGCCAGAGAAAAAGGATTGCCATTCTTTGGTATTTGTTTGGGTATGCAGATGGCCGTGATAGAGTTTGCCAGAAATATCTTAGGTCTGAAAAATGCACACTCTATGGAAATGGACACTTCTACCGATCATGCGGTGATCAATATGATGGAAGAGCAAAAGAAAATCAAGATGATGGGTGGTACCATGCGATTGGGGGCTTATCCTTGCGAAATCAAAGAGGGAAGTTTAGCGCATACTATTTATGGACAAACAAACATTTCAGAGAGACATCGCCATCGCTATGAATTCAACAATGATTATTTTGATCAGTTTGAGTCGAATGGAATGATAGCCAGTGGACGTAATCCTGAAACCGGACTGGTGGAAATTATGGAGATTCCTTCACATTCATTTTTTATCGGTGTTCAGTATCATCCGGAATTAAAAAGTACGGTAGAAAATCCGGCTCCGCTGTTTGTACATTTCATTGGGGCAGCTAAAAAATATAATGAGCAGCGTAGTCAAAGTAAAAAGCCAAGTCTGCAAGGCGAAAAATAATTATCGTAATAATATCAACATACATCTATTTCGGCCCCGATCTATGTCGGGGCTTTTTGTAATCCTATCTCCTTCTTTTCGCCGGACTAAAGTCCGGCACTATTTAAACTTGTGTATTGGCTTTTGAAACTTGCTTGTTTCTTGTCCCTTATTTCTTGTTTCTTATTTTTTACTCTTCTTGTTTCATCATCATATCTCTTTTCAAATCTGTCCATGTATCATTCAAAGACTGATTATTTTCTTTTTTCCAAACATTGATCTGTTCTTTCATTTTTTCTTTTCTTTCAGATGCTGATGCTTCAAAAAATTGCTGAACAAACTGACCGTCTTGTTCAAAAGCTGTTTGGTTGAATTGTTCTTTTAAAGCCAATTCTCTTTTATGATTGTTTTGTGTAAGCGTTGTTTCCAACTCTTCACGTAGCCTTACTTTTTCATCATAACTGCCATTGGGTAATAATATCTTGGCAATTACCGGCATCAGTTCTATCAACATTAATAGGGCTACCAGTAAATAGTATCGAATGGCTACAGCGGTATTGTTACTGACCAGATTATTCAGTGCTTCAATTCTTGTAATAAAACCATTGTTAAGCAGTGCTTCGAAATTCGTTTGCTCTTTTTGGATATTGTTTTCAATAACCAATAGAGAACTGTCAATAGAAGCCAGCTGTGGTTTAAATTGATTCTCCAGACTGCGATAATCTGCATCCAATTGTAAGTATTCTCTTTGTTTGGCTTGTGCAATATCTTTTAATCCAATTTTGCCACTTCCTCCGGTACCATCAGTTTCAGAGATAAACCGATCTCTGGCAATACTTACTTCCTGATATCTTGTTCTTAATTGTGTTTCTATTCCCGCTTTTTGATTGAGTAATTCTTTTTTCACAGCAGCATATACCGTATCCTGACTGGCTCTTTTTTCTCTTTTTCTTTTTTCATTATCGATGGATACTTGTACTTTGATTTCTTTGTCAAACAAATACAAAAGAGCTGGTTGTGCCATGAATAACCCTATCGTTAATGCCAGCGCAATACGAAACAATACTGGAATGAATTTATTTTTGTTGTTTCTGGAAATCCCTTTGATTAATGCTCTGTCAATGGTAAGAATGATACCTCCCATAAAAATACCAAGCAGTACTGCTGCTATCCAAGACCCTGTTACGGTGGAGAAGAAATAGGTCCATGTAAGTGTCGCAAACAACCAAGTACCCAATACGGTCATTCCTACAATTGCGTACCTGTTTCTATCGATCACGCAGGTTTTGATCAAATCTTCTTCAGCAGTGGCTAACCACCATAAAAATTGCTGCCACTTGTTATGGGGCACACTACTTTCCTTTTCGGAAATGGTTACATTTTCAGACATACAAAGGTTTTAAGCAATAAAATGGGTAGAAGTTGGAAATCCGCCTTTGGTTGAAGTAGGAGAGGGTATAAAGAAACAACGATTTTGCCTGATTTCTACATTTTGCACCCATTTTGGGCTGATTTTAACGGTAGGAAACTTAGGGTTCTAATCTTCCCCGCAAATATTACCTTTGCCCCTCAATTTAAAACTAGTATGAAGACGGACAAGAATACGGTCATTGGCTTTGTTTTATTGGGTGTTTTGTTTTTTCTGTACTTCTGGTACAGCAATAAGCAACAAACGGCCCTGGTAGACATGAAAAAAAGGCAGGAAGACTCCATTGCCAGGGTGAATGCGGCAAAGTTACCTGTAGTGGATAGTGCATCACTTCAATTAGATTCTCTGAAAAGAGACTCACTGAGTAAAGTGATGATGGCCGGAGATTTTACGGCTGCTGCCTTGGGCACCGAATCTTTGGTTACCCTTGAGAATAGTTTGATGAAGATCACTTTTACCAATAAGGGCGGACAAGTAAAAGGGATTGAATTAAAAAAATACAGCAAAGCGGATAGCACTCCTGTTGTGTTATCTGATAAAAATAAGTTAGGTTATACCATTAACACCGGTGCTAATCAATCTGCAAATACTGCTGAACTTTTCTTTACGGCTGCGGAGCCTATTAAGAAGGCGGATGGCAGTCAGGTGATCAATTTTACATTGTCAGCCGCGAATGGACAACAAATCAGTCATCAGTATATCATTTATCCGGATGCGTATATGATCGACTGGAATGTATCTCTTACCGGTGCAGATAAATTGTTGAGTCAGGGTGCTTTGAATATGAAATGGAATCTGGAAACCACTCAACTGGAACGTTCTGCAGAGTATGAGCGTCAGATGTCTAATATCTGTTTCTCGGAAGACAATGAGTTTGATTATATCTCTGTGAATACAGAAAAACAGTTTGAAAAACCGGTACAATGGGTGAGTGTGGTGCAGCAATTTTTCAATCATACATTGATTGCTAAGAATAATTTTAATACCGGTGATGTAAAGTGGCAACGTAAAACAGATACTACTAACTCATTGGCAACCACAGAAACCAATCTTCAAATGAAATTGCCGGTAGCGGCAGCGGTGACTGTACCATTTCAATTGTATTATGGTCCGAGTGATTATGCAATATTGAAAAAGCAAGCACCTGAAATGGATCGTATTGTGAATCTGGGGCGCGATATGTATTCTTTTGTTCGTCCGATCAATAAATATATCATCATGCCGGTATTCGATTTCTTTGCCGGTTTTGTATCCAATTATGGTTGGGTGGTATTGCTGTTAACGCTCTTTATTCGTTTGGTAACTTCACCATTAACATATAGCAGTTATCTCAGCGGTGCGAAAATGAAAGCACTCAGACCTGAGTTGGATACCATGCGCGAAAAATTCGGAGATGATAAACAAGGATTTGCCATGGAACAGATGAAACTGTTCCGCGAGGCAGGCGTTAATCCTTTGGGAGGCTGTATACCGGCGTTGTTACAGATTCCTATCTTCTTTGCCTTGTATAGCTTCTTTAATGCAAATATTGAATTGCGTGGACAGTCATTCCTTTGGAGTGAAGATCTTTCATCGTATGATGTGATTGCTACTTTGCCTTTCTCTATTCCTTTAGGCTTTGGAGATCATATCAGTTTATTCACTATTACAGCGGTGATCACCAGCTTTTTGATTTCTATTTACAATATGAGTATGACACCAACACAGGATAATCCTATGTTGAAGTATATGCCTTATATATTTCCTTTTATACTCTTATTCATTTTCAACAGATTGCCGTCGGCATTGACTTGGTATTATACGGTTTCTAACCTGGTAACATTGGGATTACAATTTGTGATACAGAACTACATTATTAATCATGACCTGATTCTTGCTAAGATTGAAGAAAAGCGTAAAGCACCCAAGAAGAAAAGCAAATGGCAAGAACGGTATGAACAAATGATGGAAAGTCAAAAGAAATTGCAGGATTTGAAAGAAAAAAATCAAAAAAGAAACAAATAGTCTTTCATTGATTTTCAGTCTATTATAAACTTTAAGAAAGCCCTACAACTCTTGTGGGGCTTTTTTATTAATCTTGGCATAGAATTCTGTTATGGTATATAAAATCGTTTGCATGAAAAAGTTAATCGGATTGGTTGCCTTATTGATGATAGTGTTGAATGTTGTTGCACAGCAGCGTGTGGTTGCAGAATGTACCATTACTTATGCCATTAATATTGATGATTCTCAAGCAAGCAATGATGCCATCGCTTCTTTGAAATCGAGTAGTAAAACGGTGTTTATCAAAGGAGTGAACAGTAGAACAGACCTCATAAGTCCAACTTTTATGCAGTCCATGATCTATCAGAAAAATACCGGTACAGCTGCGATCTTACGTGAATTTGGAGCCAATAAGTTCATGACCAAGCTTGATGCGGCTAAATGGAAAGAAGAAAATAAAAAGTTTGAAGGCATGCGCATTGAGACGAGTTCTGAAACTAAAACGATTATTGGTTATGAATGTAAAAAAGTAAACTTGGTGATGTCTAACGGAAGTACTTTTTCAGTGTACTATACGCCTGCTATTGTACCATCAGTGAAAGAATTTGAATACCAGTTTAAAGATATTCCCGGATTAGTACTTGAATCAGAAAGCATCGATGCAGAGGGAAATAAAATTCGTTATACTGCGAAGCAAATCAATTTCAATCCGGTACCACCCTCAAAATTTGATATCCCAACAAGTGGGTACAGAATACTTTAAATAAGGGATATTTCTAGCGTTGAGCTGGAGAAGGTGTTTTGAACTTGGGAACCTTTACTTTGAATTTGTAAGGATATACAAAGCTGGTGTTGCCATTATCATAACGTAATACAGAAGAAACTTCAACACCGTTTTTCAAAGTTGATTGAGTTGTTACAGAGGCTGTACTCTTCAAGTGTAACGAATACTTAAGCGAAGAGTAAGAAGCAGCTTTCGCAGACAAGTGATGCATATTTTTCAATGTATACTTGCTGTCTTTTGCTTTCTTTTCGGTAATGCCAGTTAATGTAAACGCAGCAAATGCCATTTGAACACCTACGATGAGCAGGGATGCAAGAGCTATTTTTTTGATATGTTTACGAACTAACATTTGAACAAAAGTACTGATTTGTTAAATTAAAACATAATTATTATACTATTATGTTAACGTTTCTGGATAAAAAAAGTTACGGGAAACTTGGAAAAAAGGTTTTTTAAGTCTATTTTAGGTAAACCCATTGAAGATGAGAGAAAATCCGTACCGCGAAGACAGAGAAGCCCTCAAAGAACTCCTCCAACAGTACCAGAATCTCAAACAAGGTCGTCACCACAGCTTTATTGAAGAAGATGCTTTTGAACGTATTATAGATTATTACGATGAGAAAGACGATATCAATGAAGCACTTGAGGCTGCCGATATCGGATTGGAGCAGTATCCTTATTCTTCTCAATTGATGATCAAAAAGGCAGATTTATTGCTGGCATCCCGAAAATACAGGGAAGCTTTGGATGTATTGGAGAATGCCGAATTATACGATAGCAGCGATATCAACCTGTATATTTTAAAAACAGACGCTTATCTGGCACTTGACCTGCAACCTAGGGCTGTGGAACTGTTAGAAGCGGCATTGGGTATGTTTGAAGGGGAGGAAAGACTGGATTTATTGTTCGAATTGGCGGATGTGTACGACGATTATGAGGAATTTGACAAGGTTTTTGACTGTTTGAAACTGATATTGGAGGAAGATCCGTCCAATGAAGAGGCTTTATATAAAATTTGCTTTTGGACCGATTTCACAGGTCGCAATGAAGAAAGTATCCGTTTGCACCAGCAGATCATAGAAGAACAACCTTTTAGTGAATTGGCATGGTTTAATTTGGCGGCTGCATATCAAGGGCTGAAATTGTATGAAAAAGCAATCGATGCCTATCAGTATGCAGTAGCCATTGATGAGAAGTTTGATTATGCTTATCGCAACATGGGCGATGCATATCTGCGTTTACGTAAATACAAAGAAGCCATTGATGTACTCGAGAAAGTATTGGAATTAACACGTCCGGAAGACGTGATCTATGAAGCCATTGGACATTGTTACCATAGAATGGGGAATTTTGCACAGGCTAGGTTTCACTATAAAAAAGCCGTTCACCTCAATCCTGATGACAGTAAGCTGCACTATAAGATAGCTGTAACTTATATGTTAGAGGAACAATGGCAAAGTGCGGTGAAACAATTGGAGTTGGCCATGCGTATTCATCGTTCCATAACGGAGTACAATCTGGCCATGGGTGAATGCAAAATGAACTTGAATCAATTTAAAGATGCCATTCAATATTTTGGTACCGTTGTTCGTCAGAAAACCAAGAATGTAGCAGGCTGGGAAGCGTTGATTCGATGTCTGATCAAAGCCGGTTTTCATGAAGAAGCCATTGAGCAATGTATTGCGGCTGCCAAAGCTACAGATAACAAGCCTATCTTTTTATTTTACCACAGTGCCATGTTATTCATGCTTGGTAAATCCAAAGAAGGGTTGTTGAAATTAGAAGCAGCCATGGATAAAGCACCACGTTCGCTGAAGAAATTTATTGAACTCAATCCTTCTATATTGCAAAACAATCAGGTGGTGGATCTGGTAGCCCGGTATAAAAAAGGCAAAAAAATATAACAAGGCTAATCTTCTTCTAATTCTTTAGGGATGCTTAAATGGGCTGTTTAACTTATTTTTGCGTGCGAAAAAAACAACCTGCATGAATTTTAACCTTTCTCAGATACCTGTAAGAACACAGCAACCTCGTACATCAGGCTTAACCATGGTCATGGACAAAGGACTTAGCATTAATGAAGTCCATAATTTCATGAGTGTTGGCAGACCCCATGTTGATATTGTGAAATTAGGATTCGGTACTTCCTTTGTTACACCCAATCTCCGTGAGAAAATTGAAGTGTACCATTCCTACAATATGCCCATTTATTTTGGGGGCACTCTTTTTGAAGCATTTCTGATCAGAAATCAATTTGAAGATTATATCAGTGTTTGTAAAGATTATGGTATTAAGTATATGGAAGTGAGTGATGGTTCCATCAGTATTCCACATGCTGAAAAATGCGGGTATATTGAAAAACTTACACAGCATGGTACGGTATTGAGTGAAGTGGGAAGTAAAGATGCCGCACATATCATTCCTCCTTATAAATGGATCGAACTAATGCGTGCAGAACTGGAAGCAGGATCTTCCTATGTAATTGCAGAAGCTCGTGAGGCGGGTAATGTGGGTATCTACAGAGGTAGTGGTGAAGTAAGAGAAGGACTGGTACAAGAAATTCTAACACAAATACCAGAAGAGAAAATCATTTGGGAAGCACCACAAAAAGCACAACAATTGTATTTCTTGGAATTGATTGGTTGTAATGTAAACCTCGGAAATATTGCTCCTCATGAAATTCTTGCATTGGAAGCAATGCGTATTGGGTTACGTGGGGATACTTTTGAATTGTATCTGAACAAGCTCTAATTCATGAAACGTTATGGTTTGATTGGTTATCCATTGACACATTCCTTCTCTCAAAAATATTTTTCTGAAAAATTTTTGAAAGAAGGAATGACGGATCATGCATATGAGAACTTTCCGATTGAGTCCATTGCCGCATTAAAAGAAGTACTTTCTTCTCACAAAGATCTTCGTGGGTTGAATGTGACCATTCCCTATAAAAAGGAAGTGCTGAGTTATTTGGACGAATCCTCACCCGCGGTTGAATTGATTGGAGCCTGTAATTGTATCAAAATAACTGAAGAAAAAATTTCGGGATTTAATACAGATGTCATCGGCTTTGAAAAATCTTTACGCCCTTTTCTCAAACCTGAACATACAGCAGCTTTGATTTTAGGAACCGGTGGTGCTGCCGTAGCTGTGGCTTATGTGATGCAACAATTGGGCATTCGTTATCAATATGTATCCAGACAAAGAGCAAAGAATAACATTACTTATACGGACTTAGATCAGCAAATCATCGAAGAACACACCCTCATTATCAATACTACGCCCCTTGGCATGTATCCATCGGTGAATGATTGCCCACCATTGCCTTATAGGTGGTTAAGTTCTAAACATCATTGCTTTGACCTCATCTACAATCCTGCAGAAACATTATTCCTACAAAAAGCAGCGGCACAAAAAGCCACTATTCAGAATGGGGCAGAAATGCTCATCATTCAAGCGGAAGAGAGTTGGCGGATTTGGAATGAGATTTAGATAAACAAAATAAATGTCTTCTCCATTCATTTATTATATCACCTTATTCCTTCCATACAAAGTCAATATATCGCGATATGGTAGTATTGATGATTGCCTAAAGATGTTGCAGCTTCTGTAAAGCTTTTTCGGGTATTGAGGTTTTCTTTTTCGCAGAATAATCATAACAAATCATACCTGTTTTAGCTTTTCCTGCTAGAACAAGATCGTCTGTTTGAATAAGTTCAATTTTGTAAAATAAATCGAATCCCAATTTATCAAAATCAGCTGCACAAACTGAAATTCTTACTGTATCACCATGGTTGAGTTCTTTCTTGTACTCCAGCACAGCATCTGCCATAATCAGTCCTACACCTGCAAAAGACAATTCCTGGTATCCATGTTGCATTAAAAACTGTTGCCTGGCTTCATGTATCAAAGCAAGAAATACATCATTACCTACATGTCCACCATAATTGAGATCAGTGATACGAATTTTTATATCGGTGTGGAAATGAAAATGATCCGGTAACGTTATTTTGATACGATTCATAATACGGGTTGTTGTTGTAGAAATTCAATCAATTGAACAATGGCTTTTTTTCTATGACTGAATTGATTTTTTTCTGCCATACTCATTTCCGCAAAGCTGTTATTACTGCCCTTGGGAATAAAAATAGGATCATAGCCAAAACCACCAGTTCCTTTTTGAATGGATGTTATATACCCTTCACAAATACCCTCAAATTGATATTCTTTTCCTTCCCAAATAAGCGATACTACAGTTCTGAAACGCGCAGTTCTTTCCGGATGATCGCCAAGCTTTGATAATAGTTTATCGATATTGGCTTGAAAGTTTTTTTCTTCACCTGCATACCTGGCACTTTTAACACCGGGTTCACCTTGTAAAGCGTCTACTTCCAAACCGGTGTCTTCACTGAAAACATTTTGATGGGTAAGTTGATAAATGACTGATGATTTTTCTGTGGCATTGGCTTCCAAGCTGTCATGCGGTTCAGGAATATCAATATCGATACCAGCTTCCCTTAAAGTGATGACACGGATATTCTTTCCAATGATGGAATTGATCTCATCAACCTTGTGCTGGTTATTCGTGGCAAAAACAAGTGTATGCATACTATAGATTGAACATGTTTTTTAGACTTAACCATAACTTACTTTTTTCAAGTTTGGCTTCTCTGCTATCGCCCATCATGGTATGAAATGATGGGGCAAATAGAAGAGAGCATTGGTCATACAGTTGAACCTGGTAAAGCGGTAATTTGAATGGCATTCGTATCAGTGATGCTTCAATATCAAAAAGGATCATATACTTTGGAGTAAGCCACTCTTTTATTGCCGGGTAAGAAAGGGGGTGATTGGCTAAGTTCACAATGGCAACATCACCCAAATTCAGTTTACATGCAGTGAGTATAGCAGATAAAAATTGCAAAGCCTGGTCATTTACAAAAACGGCTTCTTTGTCTGATACCAGAATCGTGATTTTTTTCTGGTTATTTCCCAAAAATTCCGGCTCTTTTGTATCTGATACAACCGTTTTTTCCTCAACTTTATTGTAGACAGATGGTTCATTTACAATGACCAAATGATGCTTATAAAGATCGGGTAACACGAAATCAGGTAATCTCATATCATTGTTGTCGGTCATTCTGTAAATATTAACAGTTGTTAGTTTTCTTTTTTTTCGTTTCTTTGCGCCAAATATAGAATTATGACAGCAGCACTAGACATAAACATCACGAAAGTTGAGACAAGTAAGTTACTGGATATGACGCTGGAAAACATCCCTTTTGGAAGATATTTTACAGATCATATGTTGGAAGCGGACTATGAGAACGGAGAGTGGAAAAATGTGGAGATTAAACCCTACCAACCTTTATTATTAGAACCATCAGTAGCTGCGCTTCATTATGGACAAGCTATTTTCGAAGGGATCAAAGCCTATAAAGACAAAGACGGTAATGTTGCCATTTTCCGTCCACAAGATAATTTTAAACGTTTCAATATTTCGGCTGAGCGTATGCAAATGCCGGTGGTACCTGAGGAAATCTTTATGGAGGGTATGCGGATGCTGATTGACTTAGATAAGAACTGGGTACCTTCTATGTAGGATCACTCACTCTACATCAGGCCTTTTATGTTTTCATCTGATCCAGTGATCGGTGTAAAACCCTCTGAGTCATATAAATTCATGATCATATTGAGTCCAACAGGTCCCTACTACACCGCACCTATGAAGATTTATGTGGAGGAGAAATATACCAGAGCTGCACCGGGTGGGGTTGGTTTTTCGAAAAATGCAGGTAATTACGGAGCCAGCATGTTGGCAACTGCTTTGGCAAAGAAAGCGGGTTATGATCAAGTACTTTGGACTGATGCTTTTGAACATAAATACTTGCAGGAAGTTGGTACAATGAATGTCTTTTTCATTATTGGCAATACAGCTGTTACCCCTTCTTTAGAAGAGGGAACTATTTTGGCAGGTGTTACCAGAGATAGTGCCATGACTGTATTGAAGGATATGGGTTTTGAAGTGATAGAGAAAAAGATCAGTATTGAAGACCTGATGGATGCGCATCGTGCGGGTATCTTATACGAAGTATTTGGAACCGGCACCGCAGCTACCATTTCTTTGATCAAAGAATTGCGTTATAAAGATTATGTAATGCATTTTGATACAGACAAATGGAAAACAGCTCCTGAATTAAAACAAAGACTCAATGATATTCGTGAGGGCAGAGCAGCAGATACACATGGTTGGATGTATCAGGTTTAATGGGGTATGGCTTATAGTCCATGGGATATGGAGTAGGAGGTCTTAATAGTAAAATATAGAGCTTGAGATTTGCTTGCATGAAAAGTTGCTCTATCGAGTTCGAAATAAAAAGAGGTTGTGTCAGACTTTTGATACAGCCTCTTTTTTGTTTACAACTTGATGAAAGTATTGGCTACAAAACGGTTACTACAATGGATTTCTAAAATATAAGTACCATTCAATAGTCCATTAAGTGTTATTTGAAAATTCCCTTCTTGTTGTTGTCCCAGTACTTGTTTACGAAGTATTTGTCCGTTCATATTTTTGATTAAGACATAGCTATACCCGGGCTGATATGATTTGAAATAAAAATTCAACTCATGATGAGCCGGAATAGGAGATAATTTCAGAATAATAGGCTCTTCCTGTGGACCCGGTGGTATGGGTGTTCTTAGTACAAATCGTTTTTCTCCAAGACTATTAGTGTCAGCAGTAATCTGAAAATGAACGATACTGTCTTGTTTTACTTTCGTGATATTTCCGGTAAAAAGATCGTGCAACTCTAGTTGTAACTTAGGGGGTAACCAAACGCGATCAAATTTGATGGAATAAGATCCTTGGGATATTGCTTGAATACCTATGGGGATATAAGTTTGATTGTTGAGGTTTCGAGCATCAACTGCCAAGGCGATTTTATCATAACTCAAACTGTACAAATTATAGTTGTTGTTGTATAATTTTTCAGCATCATCTTCATCAAAACGAATACTGGAAGTATCTATGTCTAACAATAAGCATCTATCTAATAGCATTTGATCTTTGTAAAGTAATAATGCTACTTGATAGCGGTTTTCAATGATGCCATCGATACTATCCGGTAATGCTGCTGTGATTTTTGCTTGTTCTGAGAATCTAATCGATACATCGTTTCCGGGTTGGGTCTTCATGATGAATCCTTGCATGGGTTCAATGATATGGTTACCAGCAAAAGCTTTGGCCGTATATCCTCCTGTCTCTGCTAAACTGCTATCCCAAACCCAGAAATAATGACCGATATGGTGACTGCGAGAAATATTTTTAGAAAGCGTTTTTGCTATGTATGGATTTCCTATAAAATGATATTGTGTATCTTGCACAAACGAAAACGATATTTCTTCATCACCAATGATTGGGTTACCAAAAAGATGCAGGGTGGTATGATCTGTTTTTTCAAATGGTTGGAATAAGCTGATACCGGTTGATCTTTGCCATTTATATGCGGAACCATTATTGTCCTGCTCAAGCATTTTCCAAACTGGTTTTTGGGAAGCAGGATAATTTAAAACTGATAAAGTATAAGGGCCTGCTTTTTCGTTTTTCTGGTCTTTAAATATGGCATGAGATGGAACTACTGATATATGCTGAATCGGTCTATGGGTTGCGAGAATATTTTCTTTAAAAGGATTTGTCATCCAGCTATTTTGTAATAGCCATTTTTTTGTAATTCGGCCGATTAGTTGTGTGCCTCCCGCATTTGGAGCAATCATTGCTTGCATATGTAAGATCAGCATATCTTGGGTGAAAAATTTCCCTTGTATGAGTTGCAATGATTGCTTGAGGTGTAAGGAATCTGTTAATATCAATTCAGTACCTCTTACAACCAGATGATCTATCTGATTGTTTTCAAAAGCCTGTGCCGTTAAATATTGTTTGGTTTTTCCAGTCGCAACAAGCGTTCCATTAGCTGATAGAATGGCTTGATGTCCAATCAGATCGCCCCCATAACTCAACACGCCGGATAAAAGCAATCGACTTTGATCCAATAATTGTAAGGATCTGCAAAATGCGCTATCCGTTATTTGTACGATTTGATTATTTGCTTGTATGATTACATCCGTTTGTTGATCTGGAACTAATGCGCTACACCAATTACTACCGATATGCCAACTGTTGTTTTGTTTGCCCAGCCAAAGTCCTTTTGTTTTTACCTCAATTAAAATACTTTGAGATGTGTCTGTACATCCACCCGATTGAACAATTCTTCTAAACCAAGTAGATTGTTGAAGACTGTTTGGTTGAAGTGAAGCATATGTATTGGATACTAAGGATTGAAACAAAGATTGTGTTGCCATTTGCCATTGATAAGTATACAGGTTATTACCTCCGGAAGGAATATTACCCTTGATTAGTTCAGGCGTAGTGCCGGCGCAGATAATCTGATTCTTATCAAGCATATTATTGCTGATCTCGGGGAAGAATTCAAATACCAGTTGTTTGCGAATACGATTGATACCATCTGAAACCTCAATCACACAAGTATCTTTTAACGCTTCATGATGCGTATGCGTATACACCAAATTTTTAGATTCATGTATGTCTGTGGTTTGCTTACTGCTGAATGGAAGTCCGGTAATATAACCTTGTCTTGGACTATCTACGATATGCCATTGTATTCCACCTGCTTTTTCTTCATCATATACTTGTACAAACTTATCTAAGCTTAATAGTCCTTTTTTACATACCGGAATAATTGTTTCAATAGAGTCTATCCATTTGGGTGCAACTCCATCAATGCTAATAGCACTTAGTGCTCCAATATTTTTGAGTAAGGGTATAATCGGATTACCAATATCATCAGTAATGGAATAAGCATTAAAGAGTTGATTGGTTAAACTGATGCCGTTTTTATCCAACATCCCTTTTTCGATAGGGAGCTTAAAAATGAATGCATTTCCCGGAGCACCATAACTATATGAAATTTTATAAGTGGTATTCCCAATTACAGTTTCAAGAAAAGGGGTTTCCTGTGGATGAACATCAACAGGCTCAGAAAAAAATATCCGAAACTGCAATGTATCATTTAGGCCATACAATTGAGCAGTTGGCGTAGCTACTCCAATGATTTCCGGTAAGATTGCATCTACTAATATATCTGTGATGATACCTGCAGCTGGAATATTATTCAATACAAGATTTCCTGCAAGATCTTGAATGATAGAATTATTGAGTGTAATGCTATTTGCTAGTCTGATACCATCGGCATCAAATTCATCGCTTTGAATCGTATAAATGAATTGCATACTGGTATCAGTAGTAGCGTTGAGTAACGGATTGCGGATACGAGTTCCAATCGTAACAGATAGTACAGGTTTGCCCAATGTGGTATCGCATAAAATCTTTTCATTGAATAGAAGATTAAATGACAAACTATCGCCGGATTTGTATTTTTTTCTTTCAGGAAGTATCAGAGATTTAATGATAGGTCTTGAATGATCAATCGCATCGTTGTCTTGTATGATCGTGAAAACAGAACCCGAATTTTTATTACTCGCACTGTCTTGTATCTCTAAAAGAATGTTGTGTGCAGCACTGGCTTCTATTTCGTTACCTCCTGCTGTTATAACGCAAAAAGCGCTGTACAGACTGTCGTTTTGTTTGCGCCATCCTGAAATTGGATATCCTGATAGACGACCTTCCAATAACTTAAATGAAGAAGTATCGGGTAGTGTTACAATGCTTATTGGAATGCTATCTTTTATCTTATAAGATTGGTTGGGAATCCCCACTTTTACGATCTCCGGCGGAGTTCTATCTAATATTGTTTTGTTTCCTTCATACAATGCCGGATCTATATGTGGCAACTGTTGCATGTTACGATACAATACCGGTTGAAGAATGGCATCTGCGTTACCGGCATGAATCTTCACGGTATAAGTGGAATCATTTTTTCTTTCTAGTGCAAAAACAGATGCGCCATTTTCAGGTATGCTTTTTACCATAAAATGTGAAGCAGTAATGAAGTCAACAGGCTGCTGAAGTCGTAATTCATACAACAGAGTATCCTTGTTGCTATGCGTTGGTGATGAAGTAAATGAACGAACAGAAACAGGTGTACGAAAGCTGAATGGAATTCCGTAACCAATCCCTTTTTCATTTTGTGCATAGGAGCGAATAAAAATAGTGCTATTGGGTGGGGGGTCTCTGAGAGTGATGATTAATATCGAATCAATCATAGTAACCGGTAATCGATTATGATCGATGTATGGTATGTGATTGATTGCCCAACAAAAACCTGTTTCTGAAATTGCAGCGCCGTTATCTGATATCAATTTTCCAAACACATTGAATACGCCAAAATCACTGTTTATAATCGTATCCGTCCTAATATCAGGAATAGAAGTAATGGTTGTAAATTCAGTGGTATCAGTCATTCTTGAGCCGATGGTATTACTGGCAATCCCTCTCACAAAATATTTTTTACCCGGACTAAGTCCATGCATTTGCCATTTGACAACCGTGCTTCCTGAGCCGGCAGTAATTGTAGTGGTAGAAACAATGATCGGGTGAGACATTACAGCGTTGGTATCATATTCAAATCTGACTGCTGTATTGGAAAGATGATCATTCACTGTTGTTCTTATGGATGCTGTTTTTGTTCCAATACTGTCAATCATAAGCTTACCAATAGTGGGGACATTGATTTCGGTAGTGGCTGAAAAAAGAAAGTCGTCAATGGCCATGCCATCATCATTTCCTGGTTCATCTAGATCATCCCAACGCAGGATTAATTTTTCACCGGGTTTCCAAACAATATCACGAATGGTGATTGAGATCGGGTATTGGTTGATCGAAAGGTGTCCATTCAGTGTGGCACTGCCGGTAGAATGGTGTATGGAGATCAGATTGCCTTCATTTTTTTTAATCAGGTTGCCCGTATCAATACTGCTTGCATGTCTGATTTGATAAGAAAATTGCCATTGATTGCTATTCCCCGAGCCGCCTTTGCGCCATTGGGTAGCTTTATAGTGAATTTGTATTTTATTAAGAATGCTTCCGGTCAGGTTTTCAAACACGACACCAAACGTGTAAACTCCGGTTCCTGAGGCAAGTGAGCCCAATGCGCGATTGTTGTTGCCGGAAAGTCCATAGCTGTAAATACCGCTACCCGTACCCGAGCCTGTGCCTGTTAGCATATTCGTATTAGATTGACTACCGCTGATTTGCAGTAGTTGCCAGCCGGAAAGGCTGGGCAATGAAAGAGGGGCTTGGTCTAAAGCGTGAGGACCTTTTCCGGTCAGGTTAAAGGATCCGGAAGAGGGGAGCTGATTAAAATTTTGCTCATAGCTAGTACCGGCAGTTGTGTAGGCAATTGCAGAAAATTGAGCATAGGAATTTAGTTGGCTCAAAAAGAAGGTCAAAAACAATGGCCATTTGTTCATACAATGAGGTCTTAGGGTATAAACCTAGCTATCAAAATACCAGCGTTCTAGGGTAGGAGCTTAATCGCGTATTAATTCAAGAGATTAGCAGGTATTTTTACCTGATGGATAGAAAAAATAGAATCTTTAAAGGGCGATAAGAGGGCTATTTATGCCCAAATCGACTTAAAAATGAATGCTTATCCACAGATTGGATCAAAACTTTTGAAAAGTTTTTGATTTTTCAGTTGCAGCCATTACCTTTGCCGTCCGAAATTTTAAACGGTAAATAATGCCTACAATACAGCAATTAGTTAGAAAAGGTCGCGAAATTATCAGGGCCAAAAGTAAATCAAGGGCTTTGGATGCTTGTCCGCAGCGTCGTGGTGTATGTACTCGTGTATACACCACCACTCCAAAGAAGCCCAACTCAGCTCTGCGTAAAGTAGCGAAAGTGCGTTTGACCAATAAAGTAGAAGTTATCGCTTATATTCCTGGTGAAGGTCACAATCTTCAGGAGCACTCAATCGTATTGATTCGTGGTGGTCGTGTGAAGGATCTTCCGGGTGTACGTTATCACATCGTTCGTGGTAGCCTTGATACTGCCGGTGTTAAGGATCGTAAGAAGAGCCGTTCTAAATACGGAACTAAGAAAGAAAAGGCAAAAAAATAACCTAATAATCTGTTAATCAGCTAATTACTATACGTCATGCGTAAAGCACAAGCCAAAAAATTACCACTTGCACCAGACGGTCGTTTCAATGACAAACTGGTAACCCGTTTCATCAATAACCTTATGTGGGATGGTAAGAAAAGTACTGCAATCAATATTTTTTATGATGCAGTGGATAAGGTTACTAAAATGACCGGTGAAGATGGTTATGAAACCTGGAAAAAAGCAATTGCCAATGTAACGCCTTCTGTAGAAGTAAGAAGCCGTCGTATTGGTGGTGCAACTTTCCAAATTCCATCTGAAGTACGTGCAGACCGTAAGATTTCATTGAGTATGAAATGGTTGGTTCGTTACAGCCGTGAGCGTAATGGTCGTACCATGGCTGATAAGTTGGCGAATGAGATCGTAGCTGCCAGCAAGGGTGAAGGTGCTGCTTTCAAGAAAAAAGAAGATACCCATAGAATGGCAGAAGCTAATAAAGCGTTCTCTCACTTTAAAGTATAAATAAAATAATTGTATATATAAGCCCTCTTCGGAGGGCTTTTTTTTTGAGATTATAATTCCATTAAAACCTTTAAGTAGTGTTTTTACTACACGGATATAGTAATATATTTGCATTACAATATCCAATCCTACAAAGCACCAAAGCTTTTAATCCGCGCCCTTACAACCAAATGAGTAACCCCTCATTTGAAAAATCTACACCTAATCCAGTCCTTGAAAAGCTGTATTGTGTCTATGCCGATGTATTGATGATCAATATTTCGCGATTTCAAAAAATCCTATTCTCTGAAGACAGCGTTGATAAACGCCGGTTAACACTGGTGCATATCAAACCTGACTTATCCCAATCCTCTGAAACCAACCGATCCAATCCATCCACGGCTTTTTGATCTGTACGGTATCCAGGTTATTCCAACAACCAACCATTCAGAAGACAAGTAAGACGTTATCCTCTGTTAGGCCCGTTCAAACGGATGTTCCGATTTGAACGCAACCCAAACAAATTCCACGGAAATCAATCAAAGATGAAACCAGTTCAAAAAATCAGGGCATTTATTTTGGCTACCCTATTGGTGTCAGGTGCTTTATTTTTTTCAGGATGTGGTAGAGGTGAGCAAATTGTTCCTAAATCAGAACATGAAAAGCTGTTTGATAACCTGACCAGCCCTTTAGGAAACAAGCAATGGTTTTTAAAAGCGATTTATGTGAACGGGGTATTACAACCGTTAACTGATGCACAGAAAAGGTATTACAAAACCTACACCAAAACCCAGAAACCATTCACAGCAACATTTTTGGATGATGATGGAAACAGAGGTGAGGCCTTTTTATTGAGTGTAATCCAATTAAGAGAAAACATTACGAATGGTCCATTGGGAGCTCTTACCCGCGATTATGTGGTAAAGGAGCTAACTGAAAAAACATTAGACATTGAAGTGGTAAATCCTCCTGGAACGCCGACTCAGATTGTGAGAGAAGTTTATTATGCCAATTAAGAAGTTAACATATTTCATGCTGTTCCTGATATTTACCTGCACGGTGGGTAAAGCTCAGGTATCCTCTATGGGAACTAGTTTCCTGAGTGGAAATGGCGGAATTATTACAACTCCTACCATGCCGGTTTCTGGATCTGGAAAATGTTTGTCGGTAGGCGGTTATGCTTCAGCATTGTATATTTCAAACAATGGTACTGGTTTATTTGGATCAGCATGTACAGAAAAGCCTCCAGTTGCAGATACTACAACATTCTCTTTGTCGTTAAATGTGTATCCAAATCCAACCAGAGGATCAACGATTTTGAAGGCAACCGGTGATTTCGATGAAAAACTCTCTTGTTTGGTAAAAGTGATTGCCATGGATGGTAAAATACTCTTAGGTCAGATGGTGCCAATGAAAGACGTGAAAAAGGGTTATATGATCAATGGAAATGCATGGGTAGCAGGTAATTACACAGTAATGGTTGAATTGATGAATAAGCGCTATAGTTTAAGGTTAATTAAATTATAGTAATTCGGTAAAGGGTTGATTATATGGTATTTTTGTAAGCGAAAAAAACGTAACTTACTGGATACCAATGAATATAAAGACATTGACATATCCTATGAAAAACCAATTTTTAAATGTCATGTCCTCTGAACAACTATTGAAAGCCGTATCCTATGAAAAACCTTTAAGTCTAAACCTTAATGGCAGCCGTATTTAAAGAAACGTTTATGAAAAGTACCATTTTTAAAATGAACATGCTCTTTGTGTTGGTTTTACTGACTGGTAGCTTGTTCGCACAACCACCGGGAGCTTTTTATTTAACAGGTGTTGCAAAAGACAACCAAGGTAATCCGGCACGTAACCGTACTATACACTACGAAGTTACTGTTCGTCAAGGAACAGTAACTGGTACGGCTGTATACCAAGAGTCGCACAAAGTACAATCTAACAATGATGGGGTATATGAGGTGGTAGTAGGTAGAGGGATCAGAAGTACCGGTACTGGTTTAACTGACTCATTATCTAAGATTAATTGGTCAAATGGACCTTATTTCTTGAATCAAAAAATTGCCATTGCTCCATCTATTCCTGCACCATGGTGGATACCTGCCAATAATTTTGTGGATTTAGGAACCCAACAAATATTGAGTGCGGTGTATGCTATTTATGCGGGTAATGCAAGTGTAACAAATGTAAATACCAATATATCACCCGGCCCTAAGAATACTTTTTTAACAACAGATAGCTTGGGAAATGTGAACTGGACAACCCCACAAGCTGCTCAGGTGAATGTGACTCAGGTTACAAATGTTAATTTCTCGCTTAATATTATTGCAGGACAAAATGCAAGAATTGCACCGAATACTACTACAGTTATAACCATTAATGTTCCTCAAGCTAGAAAAGGAGATCCAATATTAATAACCGCACAAGATGATTATACTGATTGGGCTGTTTATACTGCATGGTGTGGAACTGATGGAGTAGTATCTGTTCGGTTAGCGAATTTCACAGCGCTGCCAGTGGATGTATTAGGTAGCCAATATAAAATTGTTGTTATTAAATAGTGCTGGTAAAATATTTAAATTTAGCAAGTGGTACCAAGATTGAAAATGTTTGAACGAATGGTTAAAAAACACAAGTACATAGTCATATGTATGTTGATGATTTTTGCTATGGTATCTACTGCCCATGCACAGCGATTTGGTGACAATTTTGGAGACCATAGAGCGACTGACACTTTACGCATGAACAATTTTAGAATTGTGAATGCCCAAGGTATTGCTATTGGTACCGCACGAATTCTAAATAATAATATTGCCCTTCAGATTGATGGATTAGACAAAGCCCTTTTGCTGCCACGCGTTTCAGATACACTGGCTATACCAAATAACAATGCAGTAAATGGTATGTTGTTGTACAGCTTGGCAGATGATAAATTCTATTATCGTCAGGCAGGTATTTGGAAACCTTTTGGTAGTTCGGATGGCAATGGTGTAGTATCTTTTAATGGACAAGTAGGAGCCATCAATATGAATGGAGATGGTACAACTATAACAGTTACCAATACAAGTGGGAATGATTGGGTAGTAGCTGCTAAGAATACAATAGCTTTATGGAATGCCAATCGATTGATGGGACGTCAAATTTCAGGAACTGTACCCACTAACGGACAAGTGTATGTTTATAATACTATTACTCAAGTTTGGGAGCCAAGATCAATCGGTAACTTGACGGCACCTACTATCAACGGGCAACGTTCAGATTCTCTTGTTACCACACTAAATGGGGTTCTCAGGAAAATTGCTTCTTCGGATATACTTTTTGTTGCAGATACAGCCGCTATGTTAAGCGGCTATGTTCGTGAAAATAGGTTTCTAGATTCATTGGCTGCTATCAGAGCTAGTATCAAAAGAATTGATACACTGGCAAATCTCGTTGTAACAGGAACCATTAGTGGCGGTACATTCAGTGGAACTTTGTCTAATACAGCACAAGCGAGTATTACCAATCTTGCCAATTTGCAAAATATAACTGCAACAGGTAATATTAGGGCCAATACATTGGGCGGTACATTGATTACGGGAGCTCAACCCAACATTACTTCAGTAGGAACATTGACGAATCTTTCTGTTGCTAATAATATTTCAGCAGGAGGCACTATAAGTGCCAATACTTTAAGTGGAACACTTTCAAGCGGACCTCAACCAAATATCACTGCACTCGGACCGCTTACGAATTTAAGTGTCTCAGGTATAATTGAAGGAGGAATGTTTAGTGGAACATTGTCTCCAGCTTTAGTTGCTAGTTTACAGAATACAGGAACATTTACGAATATTACGGTTACCAACTTTATTTATGGTAACCAAATTAGTGGAACCCTGACTACCGCAGTGCAACCCAATATTACTTCTGTCGGTAATTTATCAGGGTTAACAGTAACCGGTACAGCTCAGGCTGCAACGATGAGTGCTACTACCGGTAACTTCACCACAGCGAACATTACAAACCTAGCTGGTTTAACCAACTTAAGTGTTACGAATACGATTCAGTCAGCGACCGTAAGTGCAACGACGGGTAACTTTACGAATATCAATGCAACGGGTACGATCACCGGCGGAACCTTCAGTGGTACGATCAATCAGGGCTCTGCAAATACGATTACGAGTCTGACGAATCTGACAACACTGTCAACTACCAATGCGACAGTAAGTGGTAATTTGACAGCTACGAATGCAAACATCACAAACCTGACGGGTGTCAATAATTTGAGTGTAACCGGAACAGTAGATGCGAACACAATCAGTGCAACGACAGCGAACATTACGAACCTAGCTGGTTTAACCAACTTAAGTGTTACGAATACGATTCAGTCAGCGACAGTAAGTGCAACGACGGGTAACTT